>NZ_DHXG01000044.1:9077-9266 GCF_002413585.1 Paracoccus sp. UBA5162 | reverse complement strand
GGACAACCAGAACGCGGTGACGATTCGGGTGTTCCAGGGCGAACGCGAGATGGCGGCCGACAACAAGCTGCTGGGTCAGTTCAACCTCGAGGACATCCCGCCGGCGCCGCGCGGAATGCCCCAGATCGAGGTGACGTTCGACATCGACGCCAATGGCATCGTCTCGGTCAGCGCCAAGGACAAGGGCAC
>NZ_DHXG01000044.1:4532-8750 GCF_002413585.1 Paracoccus sp. UBA5162 | reverse complement strand
GACAAGGGCACCGGCAAGGAGCAGAACATCACCATCCAGGCCTCGGGCGGTCTGTCCGACGAAGATATCGAGCGGATGGTGAAGGATGCCGAACAGAACGCCGAGGCCGACAAGGGCCGTCGCGAACTGGTCGAGGCCAAGAACCAGGCCGAAAGCCTGATCCACTCGACCCGCAAGTCGCTGGAAGAGCACGGTGACAAGGTGGACGAATCGACCGTCGAGGCGATCGAACTGGCTATCGGCGCACTGGAAGAGGCCGTGAAGTCCGACGATGCCGGCAAGGTCAAGTCGGGCATCCAGAACGTCATGGATGCGTCGATGAAGCTGGGCGAGGCGATCTACAAGTCGCAGCAGACCCCGGACGAGGCCGAGAGCGCGGACGATTCGCCGCGTGCCGCCGATGAAGACATCGTTGACGCCGATTTCGAGGATCTCGGCGACGACAAGAAGCGCGGCTGATCCGGGGCCGCCTCCCTGATCCGGCCCGCGTTCGCGCGGGCCGGACTTGTGTTTCAGGGATCAGGAGACAGGACGAGATATGGCGAAGCGTTGCTTTTACGAGGTTCTGGGGGTCACGCGCGGGGCCTCGGATGAAGAAATCAAGAAGGCTTATCGCCGCAAGGCGAAAGAGCTGCACCCCGACCGCAACAAGAATGACGGTCAGGCCGAAGCGCGCTTCAAGGAGGTGAACGAGGCCTATGATTGCCTGAAGGACGGCCAGAAAAAGGCCGCCTATGACCGGTTCGGTCATCAGGCCTTCGAAAATGGCGGTTTTGGCGGTCGCGGCGGTGGCGGGGGCGGCGCTCATCCCGGCGATTTCGGCTCGGCCTTCGCAGATGTGTTCGAGGATCTTTTCGGCGACATGATGGGTCGCCGCGGCGGCGGTGGCGCCGGCAGTGGCCGGTCGCGGGCGCAGCGCGGACAGGATCTGCGCTACAACCTGCGCGTCGCGCTGGAAGAAGCCTATCGCGGCCTGCAGAAGACGATCACCGTTCCCGGCTCGGTCGCCTGCGACGAATGTGAGGGAACGGGCGCCGAAGGGGCGACACAGCCCGCCGCCTGCCCGACCTGTTCGGGCATGGGCCGCGTGCGCGCCCAGCAGGGCTTTTTCACCGTCGAACGAACCTGCCCGACCTGCGGCGGTCAGGGCCAGATCGTCAAGAATCCCTGCAAGGCCTGTCATGGCGCGGGCCGGATCGAAAAGGACCGGACGCTGTCGGTGAATATCCCGGCCGGGGTCGAAACCGGCACCCGGATCCGCCTTGCGGGCGAGGGCGAGGCCGGAATGCGCGGCGGCCCCGCGGGCGATCTGTATATCTTCATCGAGGTGAAGGAACACGACATCTTCGTCCGCGATGGCAAGATGCTGGCCTGTCAGGTTCCGGTCAGCATGGTCGTCGCGGCGCTTGGCGGCGAAGTCGAGGTGCCGACCATCGATGGCGGCCGTGCGCGGGTCAAGGTGCCCGCGGGCAGTCAGACCGGCCGCCAGATGCGCCTGCGCGGCAAGGGGATGCCGCCGCTGCGCCACGGCGCGGGCGCGGGCGGCGAGGCCGGCGACATGCTGATCGAACTGACGGTCGAAACGCCGGTCAACCTGACCTCGAGACAGCGGGACCTGCTGCGCGACTTCCAATCTGAAAAAGCCGACAACAGCCCGCAATCGTCGAGCTTCTTCAACAAGGTGAAAGGCTTCTGGGACGACATGACCAGTTGATCAGGCCGGCGGTTAACCCTTTTTTCACCGGCTTCGATCCATTCTGCCGGCATGGATTCGAATCGCGCCTTTGGTGAAATGCCGCTGCCTCTGTTTTCGCCCGCCGCCGACGATGTGGCGGGGCCGGTCGCGGAGTTGCGTCAAAAGGACGGCCCGCCGCCCTCTTACCTGGCCGATCACCGCGCCCGCCTGCGCGACCGCTTCCGGCAGGGCGGCGCGGCCGCGATGCCGGATTACGAATTGCTGGAACTGGTGCTGTTCCGCGCCATCCCGCGGCAGGATGTGAAACCTCTTGCTCGTCGACTGATCGAGGTTTTCAAGGATTTCAATGGGGTACTGACCGCCGAACCGGCGCGTTTGCACCAGGTCGAGGGTGTCGGACCGGCCGTGGTCACCGAACTGAAGATCGTCGAGGCGGCGGCGCAGCGCATGGCCCGTGCCAGGATCATGCACCGGCCTGTCCTGTCTGGCTGGGACGCGCTGCTGGATTATTGCCACACCGCAATGGCCCATCGTCCGACCGAGCAATTTCGAGTCCTCTATCTGGACCGCAGGAACGTCCTGATTGCCGACGAGGAACAGGCGCGCGGCACGGTCGATCATGTTCCGGTCTATCCGCGAGAGATCATCCGCCGCGCGCTGGAACTGAACGCTTCGGCGCTGATCCTCGTCCACAATCATCCCTCTGGCGATCCGACGCCCTCGGATTCGGATATCACGATGACGGCCCGCGTGGTTCAGGCCGCCGATTCCATGGGCATCACGGTCCACGATCACCTGATCATCGGACGCTCGCGCGAGATCAGCTTTCGGGCGCAGGGGCTGCTGTGATCGACTGCCCCGACCGGCTGAGACCCCGGCCGGAGGCGCGGCTGCCTGTCGCCGCGGGGCGCCAAGCCTTCGGTCGCGCGCGGCAAAATTCCAACAGATGCGGCGATATGCGCGCTTTTGCGCGGGCTTGACGGCTGGACTGACGCGGAATTGAAGGCTAGAACCGCCCCGCAGAGGCTGCGATCAGACGCGGCCCGGAATGTCGTATCGGCCGGGGTTCCGGCCTGAATTGGAGAATGACCCGTGTCCCACGCAGATGACCACGTCGGCACCCGGAGGGATTTCCTCTATTACGCCACGGCCGGCGCAGGCACGGTGGCCGCCGGTGCCGCCACCTGGACGCTTGTGAACCAGATGAACCCCTCGGCCGATGTCCAGGCCCTGTCCTCGATCCAGGTCGATGTCAGCGGCGTCGAGACCGGCACCCAGTTGACGGTCAAGTTTCGCGGCAAGCCCATCTTCATCCGCCGCCGGACCGAAAAGGAAATCCAGGAAGGCCGCGCGGTCGCGTTGAGCGAACTGATCGATCAGACCGCGCAGAACCCCAATCTTGGCGGCGTCGAACCCGCGACCGACCAGAACCGCACAATGGACGAAGCCGGCGAATGGCTGGTCATGATCGGCGTCTGCACCCATCTGGGCTGCGTGCCGATCGGCAACAACGCGGGCGATTACGACGGTTGGTTCTGCCCCTGCCACGGCTCGCATTACGACACCGCCGGGCGTATCCGCAAAGGCCCCGCGCCCGAGAACCTGTGGATCCCGATCGCCGAATTCATCAACGAAACCACCGTCAAGCTGGGCTGAGGAGGGCAACACATGGCCGGTATCCCGCACGATCCTTACGAGCCCAGAACGGGCTTCGAGCGCTGGCTGCACCGCCGACTTCCGGTGGCAAGCATCCTCTATGACACGCTGATGATCCCCACGCCCCGGAACCTGAACTGGATGTGGATCTGGGGTGTCGTGCTGACCTTCTGCCTTGCGCTGCAGATCATCACCGGCATCGTGCTGGCGATGCACTACACCCCGCAGGTGGATCTGGCCTTTGCCAGCGTCGAAAAGATCATGCGCAACGTGAATGGCGGCTATATGCTGCGCTATCTGCATTCCAACGGCGCGTCGCTGTTCTTCCTGGCGGTCTATCTGCACATCTTCCGCGGGCTGTATTACGGCAGCTACAAGGCTCCGCGCGAGGTGACGTGGATCATCGGGATGCTGATCTATCTGTCCATGATGGCCACCGCCTTCATGGGCTACGTGCTGCCCTGGGGGCAGATGTCGTTCTGGGGCGCCACGGTGATCACCGGCCTGTTCGGCGCCATTCCCGGCATCGGGCCGACGATCCAGACCTGGCTGCTGGGCGGGCCGGCGGTGGACAATGCCACGCTGAACCGCTTCTTCTCGCTGCATTACCTGCTGCCCTTCATCATCGCGGCGCTTGTGGTCGTCCATATCTGGGCCTTCCACACGACCGGCAACAACAACCCCACCGGGATCGAGGTGCGGCGGTCAAGCAAGCAGGAGGCGGAAAAGGATACCCTGCCCTTCTGGCCTTATTTCGTGATGAAGGATCTGTTCGCGCTTGGCGTCGTGCTGATCGTGTTCTTCGCGATCGTCGGCTTCATGCCGAACTACCTGGGCCATCCCGACAACTATATCGAGGCGAATCC
>NZ_DHXG01000044.1:0-4138 GCF_002413585.1 Paracoccus sp. UBA5162 | reverse complement strand
TCGGATGTCTGGGTGGTGCAGCTGGTCAACTTCCTGTCCTTCCGCATCATCGACGCCAAGTTCTTCGGCGTGCTGGCGATGTTCGGATCGATTCTGGTCCTGGCGCTGGTGCCGTGGCTGGACACCAGCAGGGTGCGTTCGGGCCGGTACCGGCCGCAGTTCAAGTGGTGGTTCTGGATGCTGGCCGCCGACTTTGTCATCCTGACCTGGGTCGGCGCCCGTCCGACCGAGGGGATCTATCCGCTCATCGCGCTGGCCGGTGCAGCCTATTGGTTCGCCTATTTCCTGATCATCCTGCCGCTTCTGGGCGTGATCGAGAAGCCCGACCCGATGCCGGCCACGATCGAGGAAGACTTTCTCGCGCATCACGAATCACCCACGCGCATGGCCGAGTAAGGAGAGCCACGAATGACCATGAGAACCAGGACGCTCACGGCCGTTGCGGCCCTGACGATCTCTGCGGCCGGCTTCGCGCTGGCGCAGGACGGCTCGACCACCCGGACGGTGCCGATGAACCAGCCCGAGTCGGCCCAGCCCGCGCCCCAGGGCGGCACCACCTTCGTGGCCACCCCGGAGAAGGGTACGGCCGCGGATGCGGGTGCGACGGCCGCGGACCAGCCCGCGACCCCGCAGGCTGCTGCTCAGCAGCAGGCCAACGGCGGAACCGATGCCGGCACGCCGGCCGGGACGGAATCGGCGGCAGCACCGGCAGCGGCTGATGAAAATGTGGTGCAGGCCAGCGAACCGATCGCCGGAAACGAGGACAATCAGGAAGCCCTGTCCGAGGGCGGCAAGATCGAGGACATCGCCTTCAGCTTCGAGGGGCCGTTCGGCTCGTTCGACCAGTTTCAACTGCAGCGAGGGCTTCAGGTCTATACCGAGGTCTGTTCGGCCTGCCACGGCCTGAAACTCGTCCCGATCCGCACGCTGTCTGACCCGGGCGGTCCCGGGCTGCCCGAGGACCAGGTCCGCGCCTATGCCGCCAATCTGACCGAAATCACCGAGCCCGACACGGGCGAGTTGCGGACGCGATTGCCCACGGACAATTTCCCGACCGTCACCGGCGATGGAATGGGGCCGGATCTGTCGCTTATGGCCAAGGCGCGCGCAGGTTTTCACGGACCCTATGGCACCGGGATCAAACAATTGTTCAAGGGCGCCGGCGGACCGGAATATATCCACGCGCTTCTGACCGGGTATACCGGCGAGACCAAGGAAGAGGCCGGCAGCACCTTCTATCAGAACAAGGCGTTCTCGACTGGCTGGGTCAGGATGCCGCCGCCGCTTTCGGACGATGTCGTGACCTACGAGGACGGCACACCCGCGACCGCGGACCAGATGGCCCGCGACGTCTCGGCCTTTCTGATGTGGACCGCAGAGCCAAAGATGATGGACCGCAAGGCGGTTGGCCTGGTCTCGGTCCTGTTCCTGATCGTGCTGACGGCACTGCTGTATCTGACCAACAAGCGACTTTGGGCGCGCCACAAGGGCAAGCATCAGCCCGGCTGATCGGCCCGGTCCTTTCGACTCCGAAGAAGCGCGCCCCGACCGGGCGCGTTTTTTCGTTACTGGACAGGCCGCGGCACGCCGGCAAGACTTGTCATCACGGAGGATACGACATGGCGATCTGGAATCTGGGCTCGATCAATATCGACCACGTCTACCGACTGGACCGCTTGCCCGGGCCGGGCGAGACCCTGGCATCGACCGGGCATTCGCTTGGCCTTGGCGGCAAGGGCGCGAACCAGTCGATCGCGGCGGCGCGGGCGGGGGCGATGACACATCATCTGGGCGCGATCGGGGCCGGCGACGACTGGGTGATCGAACGGCTGCGGCATGCCGGCGTCTGTCCTGCGGCGATCCGGCAGCTGGACGCCGAGGTGACGGGCCATGCGATCATCCTGCTGGATGCCCGGGCCGAGAACATGATCGTCATCCATCCGGGCGCCAACACGGCGCTGAAGGCGGCCGATATCGCCGCCGCTCTGACCGGGATCGGGCCGCGTGACACATTGCTGATCCAGAACGAGACGAACGGCCAGACGGATGCCGCCCGCATTGCCCGGCGGGCCGGCGCAAGGGTCATCTATTCCGCCGCGCCCTTCGCGGTCGAGGCGGTGCGCGCGGTGATGGAGCATGTGTCGATCCTGGCCATGAACGAGGGCGAGGCGCGGCAGCTTTTCGACGCCATTCCCGGAGATCTGCCGGTCGAAGGCCTGCTGATCACGCGCGGATCGAAGGGCGCGGAATATCGCGATATGAAAGCCGGAACGACCATAGTGCAAGAGGCTTTTCCGGTGGCCCCGGTGGACACAACCGCCGCGGGCGACACTTTCGCGGGCTACGTCGCGGCGGCGCTGGATCGCGGCGACGGCATGGCCGAGGCGCTGCGCCTGGCCTCGGCCGCCGCGGCGTTGAAGGTCACCCGGCCGGGCGCGGGCGACGCAATTCCCCAGCTTGCGGAGGTTCTGGATTTTCTCGGCGACGGCGGACGGGCCTTTGCCGGGTCTCAGCCCAGGGCATAGCCCGTGCCGCGCACCGTCCGGACCGGATTGTCGCCGCCATTGACCATCAGCGCCTTGCGCAGGCGGCCGACATGAACGTCGATGGTGCGGGTATCGACGTAGATGTCGCGCCCCCAGACCCGGTCCAGAAGCTGTTCGCGCGTCCAGACGCGGCCCGGCTTTTCCATCAGCGTGGACAGCAGCCGGAATTCGGTCGGACCCAGATGCAGCGGCTGGCCGGCGCGAAAAACCCGGTGTTCGCCCGCATCGAGGATGATATCGGCAAAGCTCAGCCTTTCTCCCATCGTCGCCGGACGGGTGCGGCGCAGCTGGGTGCGCAGGCGCGCCATCAGTTCCACCACCGAGTAGGGCTTGACGACGTAATCATCCGCCCCGGTCTCCAATCCCCGGACGCGGTCGGTTTCCTCGCCGCGGGCCGACAACATGATGATCGGGATGGACCGGGTGCCCGGATCGGCCTTGACCTGACGGCAGACCTCGATGCCCGACACCCTGGGCAACATCCAGTCCAGCACCATCAGATCGGGCTGTTCCTCCTGCACCAGCAACAGCGCGTCCTCGCCATTATCGGCGACGACCACGTCGAATCCCTCGGCTTCGAGGTTGTATTGCAGAACCTCGCGCTGCGCGCCTTCATCCTCGACCACCAGAACACAGGGGGTTTGTCGGCTCATCGGCTCAACCTCCGCTGGTCGCGCCGGCCTGGGCCGGAACGCTGCTGGATTTCGGCCGCGCCTCATCGGGCAATTGCCCGGTCACGAGATAGATCACCTGTTCGGCGATGGAGGTCGCGTGATCGCCCATCCGCTCGGTGTTCTTGGCGATGAAATGCAGGTGCATGCAGGCCGTGATGTTGCGCGGATCCTCCATCATGTGGGTCAGGAATTCGCGAAACAGCGCGTTATACATCTGATCCACCTCCAGATCGCGCTGACGCACATCCTCGGCCAGGTCGGCATCGCGGCGGATATAGCTGTCCAGCGCATCCTGGACCAGCGAATCCACGGCCTGCGCCATCCGCCGCAGGGCCAAGCCCGCGCCGTCGATGGCCGGCATCTGGGACAGGACATGGGTGCGCTTTGCCATGTTCTTGGCATAATCGCCGACCCGTTCCAGCGACGCGCTGATCTTGATGACCGCCAGCACCATGCGCAGATCGGTCGCCGTCGGCGCGCGCAGGGCGATCAGCCGGGCCGCGTCCTCGTTGATCTGTGCTTCCAGCGCGTCGATCGCCTTGTCACGGGCGCGAACCTGTTCGGCCAGTTCCTCGTCGCGGCTTTCCAGCGCGGTGGCGGCGTCGGCGATGGCGCTTTCGACCATCCCGCCCATCTTCACCAGCTGCGCCTGGATCGCTTCGAGATCGCGGTCGAAGGCCGATGAGATATGTCTTTCGCGGTCGATCATGGGATCCTCCTGGGGCGTCAGCCGATGCGACCCGAGATATAGGCCTCGGTCCGCGAATCCTGCGGTTTGGTGAAGATGTCGTCGGTATCGCCATATTCCACCAGATTGCCGAGGTGGAAGAAGGCGGTCTTCTGGCTGACGCGCGCGGCTTGCTGCATCGAATGGGTGACGATCACGACCGAGAATTCCTGCCGCAGCTGGTCGATCAG
>NZ_DHXG01000059.1:0-2827 GCF_002413585.1 Paracoccus sp. UBA5162 | reverse complement strand
CAGCCCCTTTTCCATCAGAACTTCGCGGTCGGACAGAGCCAGCCGCTCGCCCTTGTGCAGCACCCACCATATCGCGATCGCCACAATGCCGACCACCGACACGAGCAGCAGGATGAACAGCAGGGGATGCGCCCGGAACATCGCAGGATGCTCGTCATATAGCCAGGTGTCGCTCATGCCGCCTCCCGCGTGCTTCACCTGCGTTTCACCATGGCCGCGCCCCGTTCGTCAAGCGAGCGAGGCGTAGGCCCGGCCGCTCGTTTCCCTTTTATTCCAGCCGGCAAGCTGCGGTTCAGCCTCGCCATTACATTTTGCGACAAATTTGTCGGGCAAATGCCAGAATCTTGCGACAAGTGACGCCTAGAGCGGCATCAGGCTTGTCATTTCCATATCGGGGGTTTTTCGTGCGTCGATCCGCATCCATTTTTTTGCTGCCCCTGATGATGAGCGTCGCGCCCGGCGCGCTGATGGCGCAGGACGATCCGGTGTCAGGCGGGGCGCCACAGGAGGCGGCCGACGAGGTCGACGAGATCATCGTCACCGGCCAGCCGGAACGCGGCGCGGTGATCGGTGAGATCGAGCCCGAACAGCAGCTCTCCCCCGCCGATGTGCGCGCGCTGGGCGTGACCTCGATCGCCGAGATCATCACCGAACTGGAGCCGCAGACCAACGGCACGCCGATCATCCTGCTCAACGGCAAGCGGATTTCCAGCTTCTCGGAAATCCGCGACATTCCGTCGGAAGCAGTGGCGCGGGTCGACATCCTGCCCGAGCAGGTCGCCCTGTCCTATGGCTATGCACCCACGCAGAAGGTGGTGAATATCGTCCTGCGCCAGCGTTTCCGGTCCGAAAAGGCGGAACTGGAACTGGGCACCACGACCGAAGGCGGACGGGACAATGCCGAGGTCGAGGCCGGCCTGCTGCGCATTCGTGGCGACGATCGTTTCTCGCTGGACCTGGAATATAGCCGCGCCGCGCGGCTGCTGGAAAGCGAGCGCGACATCGTCACCAGCCCGTCCAGCCGCCCCTATGCGTTGGGCGGCAATATCGCCGCTGGCATGTCCGGCGCGGAAGTCGATCCGGCGCTGTCGGCGCTGGCGGGCCAGACGGTCACCGTGGCCGCCGTGCCGGGAAGCGCGGCGAGCGGCGCGCCCAGCCTGGCGGACTTCGTCGCCGGCGCCAACGTCGCCGCAGTCACTGACCTGACCCCCTATCGCACATTGAGCCCGTCCACCGAGAATTTCTCCGCCAATGCGACGCTGGCGCGCGCGCTGGGCGGCGTGTCGGCGACGATCAACGGCCGGCTGGAACTGTCGGAAAATGATTCGCTGCAGGGCCTGTCCACCGCCGCGCTTGGCCTGGCCGCCGGATCGCCTTTCTCGCCCTTCGCCCAGGATGTGACGCTTTACCGCTATCTGGGGCAAGGCGGCGCGCTGGGGCAGCAGATCCGGGGCACCACGGGCCATGTCGGCGTCACGTTGAACGGCCAGATCGGACGCAAGTGGCAATGGTCCTTCACGGGCAATGGCGACCTGTCGATCACGCGCACGCGCACCGATCGTGGCGTCGACACCGACGCCATCCAGGTCGCGCTGGATGCCGGCGATCCGTCGGTCAATCCCTATGGCGATTTTGCGCCCGGACTGCTCGCCACCCGCACCATCGACACCGCCCGCGCCAAGAGCCAGGCAGTGACCGCCGACCTGCTGGTGAGCGGCGCGCTGTTCCGCATGCCCGCGGGCGACGTCATGACCTCGATCCGCCTGGGAGCCTCGGCCAACGGCTTTGAAAGCCGGTCCGTGCGATCGGGCGTGGAGCGCAGCACCGACTATAGCCGAGAGATCGGCAGCGGGCAGGTCAGCCTGGACGTGCCGCTGACCAGCCGGTCCAAGGGCGTTCTGGGCGGCATTGGCGACATCGGCGTCAATCTGAACATCGCCGCGCAGCAATTGTCGGACTTCGGCACGCTTTCGACGCTGGGCTACGGCCTGCGCTGGCAACCCATCCGTGCGGTCCAGATCCTCGCATCCGCCAATCAGGATCGCGCCGCCCCGACCGGCGCGCAGATCACCGATCCGCTGATTTCGACGCCCAACGTCTCGGTGTTCGACTATGCGACCGGGCAGAGCGTGTTCGTGACGCAATTGTCCGGCGGCAATGCCGCATTGCGCGAGAGCGTGCGCGACCAGTTCCGCCTCAGCGCCCGGGTGAAGCCCTTCGAAAAGCCCAATCTGACGCTGACGGCGACCTATCTCAACAGCCGCACGACCAATCCCATCGCCGCCTTCCCGACCCCGACCCCCGATCTGGAAGCGGCCTTCCCGCAACGCTTCCTGCGCGATGCCGATGGCAATCTGATCCAGGTCGATGCGCGGCCGATCAATTTCCTGCGGTCGCAGAGCGAGCAACTGCGCTGGGGCTTCGACCTGTCGATCGCGCTGAAGTCCCACATCCAGAAGGTGATCGAGGCATGGCGGGCGAGCGGCTCCCGGCCCGAAGACCGTCCCAAGGAACTGGACGACATGCGCGCCGCCTTCGGCCGCAATCGCGCCCAGGGCGAGCGACCTGCCGGCCAGGATGGCGCCCCGCCCGCCGGCGACGGCGGAGAGCGCGCGGGGAGCGGGCGCGACAATGCCGGTCCGGGCGATGGCGGCGAACGACCGCGCGGGCCGGGCGGCGGCGGCTTTGGGGGCGGCCGCGGGCGCGGCGATGGCCAGGGCGGCGGGCGGCTGAGCTTCAGCCTCTACCACACCTGGCATCTGGAAGAGAGCATCCTGATCGCGCCGGGCGTGCCGGAATTGGACCTGCTGAACGGCGACGCCACCGG
>NZ_DHXG01000004.1:5632-5829 GCF_002413585.1 Paracoccus sp. UBA5162 | reverse complement strand
GCTTTGACAATCTTCTCGGCCGCATCCGACAGGTCGTCGGCCGAGGTCACGTTGAGGCCGCTATTGGCGATGATCTCCTGGCCCTTTTCGACATTCGTGCCTTCCAGCCGCACGACCAGCGGAACTTCCAGGCCGACTTCCTTCACCGCGGCGACGATGCCCTCGGCGATGATGTCGCAGCGCATGATGCCGCCGAA
>NZ_DHXG01000004.1:5157-5310 GCF_002413585.1 Paracoccus sp. UBA5162 | reverse complement strand
GATGTTGACCAGGATGCCCTTGACGTTCTTGTCCGAGGTGATGATCTTGAATGCCTCGGTCACCTTCTCGCGGGTCGCGCCGCCGCCGACGTCAAGGAAGTTGGCGGGTTCGGCGCCATAGAGCTTGATGATGTCCATCGTGGCCATGGCCAG
>NZ_DHXG01000004.1:0-4836 GCF_002413585.1 Paracoccus sp. UBA5162 | reverse complement strand
GGCGCCGTTGACCATGCAGCCGATCTCGCCGTCCAGCGCGATATAGTTCAGGTCGAACTTCGACGCCGCCAGTTCCTTGGGATCCTCCTCGCTTTCGTCGCGCAGGGCCATGATGTCGGGCTGGCGGTACAGCGCGTTGTTGTCGAAACCCATCTTGGCGTCGAGGCATTTCAGGGTGCCATCGGTGGTCACGATCAGCGGGTTGATCTCCAGCATCTCCATGTCGCGTTCGATGAACAGGCGATAGAGGTTGCGGATCAGGGCCACGCATTGCTTGACCTGCCCGCCCTTGAGGCCAAGGGCGAAGGCCACGCGGCGGCCGTGGAAATCGGACAGGCCCGACGCCGGATCGACGCTGAAGCTGACGATCTTGTCGGGGGTGTTGGCGGCGACTTCCTCGATATCCATGCCGCCCTCGGTCGAGGCGACGAAGCTGACGCGGCTGGTGCCGCGATCGACCAGCAGGGCCAGATACAATTCGCGCTCGATATCGCTGCCGTCCTCGATATAGATGCGGTTGACCTGCTTGCCGGCGGGACCGGTCTGGTGCGTGACCAGCGTGCGTCCCAGCATCTGGCGGGTCAGTTCCTCGGCCTCGGCCACGGATTTGGCCAGACGCACGCCGCCCTTCTCGCCGGCGGCGGCTTCGGCGAAATGGCCCTTGCCGCGGCCGCCGGCATGGATCTGCGCCTTGACCACCCACAGCGGGCCGTCCAGCTCGCCCGCGGCCGATTTGGCCTCGTCGGCCTTGGTCACGACACGACCGTCGCTGACCGGCGCGCCGTAATGGCGCAGCAGCGCCTTGGCCTGATATTCGTGAATGTTCATCGCGACCCCCTCATCGGTTCTGCAGATTTGCCGGTGTCTTGGCACAATCCGGGGGGGAGGCGAAAGGATTTCCAAGCCGCATTGCGAAAAACGGCCAGAAGACCGCGATTGTGATCACAGCCCGAAAGACTGTGATCACAAAGAGCTTTTCGTTAACGGAACCAGCGCGACCCCGGGGGCCGGCGCGGCGGAGTCCCGGGGTCGCGCGGCGCGGCGTGACGCGCGGGCATGACCACCGGCGGGGGAGCGGCGGGCAGGGCCAGGTTCGCCCCGTCACGCCGCATCGTCGCGCCGCGCGCAGGGGTTCACGCCTTTGTCGGCTTGATCTTCCGGGCGGCTGCGGTCAGGTTCGCCGCGATTTTGCAAAGGCCCCCCGGATGTCCAGCCCCGCGCCCTTTTCCCGTTACGAATTCCTGATCGCCTGGCGCTATCTGCGGGCGCGCCGGGCCGAGGGCGGGGTCAGCGTGATGACCTGGATCAGCCTGATCGGGATCGCCCTCGGCGTGATGGCGCTGATCGCGACGCTGGCGGTGCGCGCGGGGTTCCGGGCCGAGTTCGTGGACACGATCCTGGGCGCCAATGCCCATACCAGCGTCTATCTGTCCCCGCAGCAGATCCGGAACCCGCTGACCGACGAGGTCTATGTCACCCCCGGCCGGATCCGGGATTACGACGCGATGGCGGCCCGGCTGGCCAAGGTGCCGGGCGTCCTCCGGGCCGAGCCGGTCGTGCGCGGCCAGGTCATGGCCACGGCCAACGGATCGTCGAACGTGGCCGAGGTCTATGGCGTCACGCCGGACGATCTGAAGGCGATGCCACGGATCGTCGATCCGGCGACCTCATCGGGCAATGTCGATGATTTCGACAACGGCATCGCCATCGGATCCGGCATCGCGCGGGAATTGTCGCTGGGTGTCGGCGACAAGCTGCGCCTGATCGCGCCCGAGGGCGCGCGCACCGCCTTCGGCACGACGCCGCGGGTCAGTGCCTACGAGGTCGTCTATGTCTTCAGCGCCGGCCGCTATGACATCGACCGGACGCGGATCTACATGCCGCTGGCCGAGGCGCAGCGCTATTTCAACCGCGAGGGCGCGGCCGACGAGATCCAGGTCTATGTGACCGATCCCGAGAAGGTGGACGACTGGACCCTGCCGCTGATGCGGGCGGCGGGCGAGGGGGCGCAGGTCTGGTCGTGGAAGGATTCCTCGGGCTCGTTCCTGTCGGCGCTGGACATGGAGGATGACGTGATGTTCGTGATTCTGTCGGTGCTGGTCCTGATCGCGTCGATGAACATCACCTCGGGCCTCATCATGCTGGTCAAGAACAAGGGCCGCGACATCGGCATCCTGCGCACGATGGGGCTGACCGAGGGCGCGGTCCTGCGGGTCTTCTTTCTCTGCGGGGCCTTTACCGGCGTGATCGGGACCCTTGCGGGGGTGATCCTGGGTGTCACGCTGGCGCTGAACGTGGACAACATCATGGCCGCCATCAACGCGCTGAGCGGCGGCGGCGCCTGGCAGCCCGAGGTCCGCGGCATCTATCGGCTGCCGGCCGAATTGCGGGCCTGGGACATCTTTCGCGCCGTCGCCCTGTCGCTGGTCCTGTCCTTCATCGTCACCATCTTTCCCGCCCGCCGCGCCGCGCGGATGAACCCGGTGGAGGCGCTGCGCTATGAGTGACGTGTTGCGGCTGGAGGCCGTGTCCAAGACCTATGGCAAGGGCGGACCGGCCCCGGTCGAGGCGCTGCGCCCGATCGACCTGTCCGTCGCGCGCGGCGAGGTCGTGGCGCTGGTCGCGCCGTCGGGGGCGGGCAAATCGACGCTGCTGCATATCGCCGGGCTGCTGGACACGCCGGATGGCGGCAAGGTGTGGCTGAACGGGCGCGACATGACCGGCCTGCCCGACAGGGCCCGGACCGAGGCGCGGCGGCGCGAGCTGGGTTTCGTCTATCAGTTCCACCACCTGCTGCCCGAATTCAGCGCCGCCGAGAATATCGTGCTGCCGCAACTGGCCGATGGCCGGGCCGCGCGGGATGCGGCGGCGCGGGCGGAGGGCCTGCTGGACCGTGTCGGGCTGGCCCATCGGGCCGCCCATCGCCCGGCCGAATTGTCGGGGGGCGAACAGCAGCGGGTGGCCTTTTGCCGGGCGCTGGCCAATGCGCCGGCGCTGCTGCTGGCGGACGAGCCGACCGGAAACCTGGACCCCGGCACCTCGGACCGGGTGTTCGACATGCTGATGGCGCTGGTTCGCGAGACCGGGCTGGCCGCGCTGATCGCGACGCATAATCACGACCTGGCGGCGCGGATGGACCGGGTGATCCGGCTGACCGGGGCCGCCGGCGACACCCCGCCGGGCTGACCTTCGCAGGCCCGGCCGCGCCGCCCGGCCTGTTGCAGCAAGACCACATCCGCCGGCCCGATCACCTTTTCCGGCGATCCCTTGCGAATCCCGCGCGTTGGGCAGACATCGACGCAACCATTCGACAGCAAAGGAGAAATGGTATGAAATTCGCAATCATCTCCACCGCGGCGATCCTGACGGCCGGTGCGGCTTCGGCCGGGGGCTATACGGCGCCCGTCGCCGAAAGCAGCCCCGCCATCATCACCGCGCCCGTGGTCGAGCAGGGCCCGAACTGGGGCGGCTTCTACGGCGGTCTGCAATACGGCAAGGGCAATGCCAGCCTGTCGAACGGCGGCTTCGACGAAAATCTCGACGCCTATGGTCTGCACGGCGGCTATCTCTACGACATGGGCCGCTATGTCGTCGGCGGCGAGCTGGATTACAACAAGATCAATCTCGACAATAACGGCGGCGATGGCGACCTGGCGCGTCTGAAGGGCCGCGCCGGGATGAAGTTCGGCAGGTTCATGCCCTATCTGACGGCCGGCTATGCCCGGATTTCGACCAACCAGGATGCGGGCGACGTGTCCGAGGGCGCCTTTGCCTATGGGCTGGGGGCCGAATACATGGTCAACAACCGGTTTTCGGTCGGCGCCGAATACACCCGCCAGGACTTCAAGGACGTGTCCAACGTGAACGGCCTGGATCTGGACACCGACATGGTGCAGATGCGCGCCTCGTATCGCTTCTGATCGCGGACGGGTTTCTGCGACAGGACGGGCGGCCCCTGCGACCGCCCGTCTTTTCATTCACCGGAAGGGATGTTCCAGGCGCGTCGCGGCGCATCGCGGCGCGGCCCGCGCGGAAGGCGCGGTCAAACGGGCCGATGGCGGGATTTTGCAGGAATGCGCGGCGATCCGTCGCCGTTGACCCCGGTGGCCCGCAAGGCTAAACCGGCCACAGCCAACCCGTCGCGGGCAGCCACCGATCCCGCGGCCGAAAGGGGGATTCGCCCGTGGAACCATTGTTGCAGGAATATCTGCCCATCCTCGTCTTCGCGGCGATGGCCTCGGCGCTGGCGCTGGTCCTGATGCTGGCGGCCATCGTCATCGCCGTGCGCAATCCCGACCCCGAAAAGGTCAGCGCCTACGAATGCGGTTTCAACGCCTTCGACGACGCGCGGATGAAGTTCGACGTGCGCTTCTACCTGGTCTCGATCCTGTTCATCATCTTCGATCTGGAAATGGCATTCCTGTTTCCCTGGGCTGTCAGCTTCGCCGGGCTTTCGGATCCGGCCTTCTGGTCGATGATCGTGTTCCTGATCGTGCTGACAATCGGCTTTGCCTATGAATGGAAGAAGGGGGCGATGGAATGGGCGTGATGACAGGCGCGAACACCGCCGGCCCCGACCGCGAGGTCGCGACGCAGACGCTGAACCGCGAATTGCAGGACAAGGGTTTCCTGCTGACCACGACCGAGGACATCATCAACTGGGCCCGCAACGGGTCGCTGCACTGGATGACCTTCGGTCTGGCCTGCTGCGCGGTCGAGATGATGCAGGTCTCCATGCCGCGCTATGACCTGGAACGCTTTGGCACCGCGCCGCGCGCATCGCCGCGCCAGTCGGATCTGATGATCGTCGCGGGCACGCTGACCAACAAGATGGCG
>NZ_DHXG01000067.1:0-26053 GCF_002413585.1 Paracoccus sp. UBA5162 | reverse complement strand
GCGTGCGCCTTCGACCACTCGGCCACCGCTCCGTGTCGGTCCGTCTAGCCCGCTCGGGCGGCGGGTGCAAGTCAGAGCTTGGAGATGCGCTTCTGGAGTTCGGCCAGTTGGCGGCGGATATCGGCCATGTCTTGCGGGTCGTCGCCCGCCGGGTCGGCACGGCCGCCGGTTTCGCTGGCTGCGGGCGCTGCGGCGCGCTGTCCGGCGTCGTCACCCTCAGGCTCAGGGCCGGATGCACCGCCGCGCCAACCAACCATCATCGCCTTCAGAAAGGCCTGCTGCTGGCGCTGCAGGGCCTCGAAACCCGGCATCCGGGCCATCGGATTCATCGAGGACATGTTTTCCAGCACCTTCGATTGCCCCTCGCGCAGCATCTCGAAACTGGCGGCCAGAAATTGCGGCACGACGGATTGAGCGCTGGTGGTATAGCTTCGCACCAGGTCGGTCAGCACGTCTATGGGCAGGACGTTCTCGCCCCGGCCCTCGTGTTCGGCGATGATCTGCAAAAGATATTGCCGTGTCAGTTCGTCACCGGATTTCAGATCGACGATCTTGACCTCGCGACCCTCGCGAATGAAGCCGGCGATATCATCCAGAGTGACGTAATCGCTGGTCTCGGTGTTGTAGAGGCGCCGGCTGGCATAACGCTTGATCAGCAGCGGCGCGGACCTGGTGACCATCCCTGAAAACCCCTTGCGGCAGATTTGGGCCATGATGGTTGCTGCATACGCAAAAGGCAAAGAAAAATTCCGCGTCGTGACGCGGCTTCGGGCGGCCGCGCGCGGTGGCGGAGGCCCGATCCGGATAGGACAAGGGGGACGGTCGCCCGTCCCCCCGTTTCATCCGATCCTCGAACGTCGCGATCACTTCGCGGCGGCGGTGGCCTTCTTCGCGGCGGTCTGCGTGTCGCGGACGGCTTTCTCGGTGGCCTTCTGGGCGTCCGAGGCAATGTCCTTGCCGGCGGTCAGCATCAGATCGACCGTGTCCATCTGCACCTTCTTGGCAACCTCGGCATAGGCGGCCATATGTTCGGACGTCACTTCGGCATAGGCCGAGGCGAAGTCGGTCATCGCCTTGGCATAGTCCGAGGGCTCGGACTTGACGATGGCGGCTTCACCCATGCGGGCGATCGTGTCCTTGGCCCATTGGGCCGAAATCTCGGTCGAGCGTTCGGCGGCGCTCAGTGCAACCTTGGCCAGTTTCTCGCCCAGGGCGCTTTGCGATTTCATCGCGTCCTGCACCGACGAGGTGTCGACCGGGAAATTCGCCATCATGTCCTGGAAGGTCTTGGTAAAGTCGGGGGTCTTCGTAGCCATCTCATCTCTCCTTTTCGGCGCGGCCAATGCGGGTTCCGAGGGATTCGCCACGCCCGGTTATCGTGAGACCAATATGAATGCTGCGCTGCGGCATTTCAAGCCCGAATGCTGCGTTGCAGCAAATTTTTCCAGGAGCCTGAAATCCCTCGGACATCGCATGCGGATCACCCGGCGCGGTCGTGAACATAGCTGCCGGGCGCGGCGCCCAGCCCTTCGACGGGCTGCCGTGCATCGACCATCCGCCCTGCCCTTTCGGCCAGCCATTCCCCCCAGCGGGGCCACCAGCTGCCCGGCGCGAAATCGGCCTGTTCACGCCATGCCTCGTGGCCATGAGAAAAGTCGCCATTGCCCGTGTAGTGACCGTATTTCTTCTTCGACGGCGGGTTGACGATACCCGCGATATGGCCGCTTTCGGACAGGATGAAGGTCTTGTCGGTCGCGCCCATCTGCGCCACGCCGCGCCAGCAATCTTTCCAGGGCGCGATGTGATCGGTCTCGCAGGACACGGCGCAAAGCGGCACTGTGACATCCGACAATGTCAGCTTGTGGCCCATCAGATCGAAGCCATTGCCGGCGAAATCGTTCCGTTGGCACAGGCCGCGCAGATATTGCATGGCCATCTTGCCCGGCAGGTTGGTGCTGTCGCCATTCCAGAACAGCAGATCGAAGGCGGGCGGCTGTTCGCCCAGCATGTAGCTGCGGATGGCCGGGCCCCAGACCAGATCGTTGGCGCGCAGAAAGCTCATCGTGCGCGACATCAGTTGCGCCCGCAGCAGGCCATGCCGCTCGACCTCTTCGGCGATGCCGTTGACGAAATCGTCCTGAAGGAAGCTGACGAATTCCCCCTGATCCGAGAAATCGGTCAATGCGGTAAACAGCGTCGCCGAATTCACGCGATCGTCGCCACGCTGCTTCAGCAATGCAAGCGTCAGCGCCAGGGTCGTGCCGGCGATGCAATAGCCGACCACGTTCAGCTTCTTCTGGTCGGTCAGATCGCGAACCTTGTCCATCGCGTCCAGATAGGCGGCGACATATTCCTCCATTCCGACCTCGGCATAGCTGGCATCGGGATTCTTCCAGCTGACGATGAACAACGTGTGACCCTGATCCAGAAGCCAGCGGATCAGGCTGTTCTGCGGTTTCAGGTCCAGGATGTAGAACTTGTTGATCCAGGGCGGAAAGATCAGCAGCGGGATCTCGTGCACCTTGTCGGTCGTCGGGGTGTACTGGATCAGTTCCAGCAGCGGCGTCCGATGCACCACGCGACCTTCGGCGGTGCCGATATTCTCGCCGACGGTGAAGGCATCGCGATCGGCCAGCGAGACGACCATCTCGCCACCGTTCATCTCGACGTCGCGCACCAGGTTCTCCAGGCCCTTCACAAGGCTTTCGCCCTCGGTCTCGACGGCCTTTTCCAGTGCGTCGGGATTGGTGGCCAGGAAATTCGTCGGCGCCATCATGTCGATGATCTGGTCGGTCAGCCAGCCGATGCGCCGCCGTGCCACCTGATCGGGCATGTCCAGCCTGTCCGCCGCCTCGCGCATGGCGCTGGCATTGATCTGATACTGACGCTTGAAGAAGTTGAAATAGGGATGACTGCGCCACAGCGGATTGGCGAAACGCTTGTCGGCGGGGCTGTCATCCTCGGGCGCGCTCAGATTGCCACTGGCCAGCGCGATATTGGCCTTGGCATAGTGTTTCAGCGTCTCGCCCCAGTAATTCACCTGCTGTTCGATCACCCGCGCGGGCTGTTCCGTCCATGACTTCATCCAGGCGTTGGCGGCGGTCAGCAGCAGATCGGGGCCCGGCGCCTCGACGCCAGGATTGGGCAGGCTGCGGCCCGAAAAGGCGTTCATCAGCCGGTTTCCCAAAGCCTCGATCCGCTCGATATTCTCGGCCAGCCGCTGCGCGTTGGGTGCATCGACGCCCATGGCCAGCGCCTCGAGCATCTTTTCGGGCGTGGCGCCAGGGGGCGGCGGCATGGCGCCGGGGGATCGGGGCGTGGCCCCTGCCTCGCTCGAACGGGTCGAGGCCGCGTCCTCCAGCCGGGCCTCGGCCGGGCTGGCTTTCGCGGTCTTGCGCGGTTGGTCTTTCGACGAAGCGGCCGGCTTTGCGGCCTTGCGGGCGGTTGCGGGCCGTGCCGCCGCCACCGATTTCGCAGTCGCGGCATCGGCGGACTTGGCCCGTTTGCGCGGTTCCGCGGCGGCAGGCTTCCTTGTCTCCTTCGCATCCGCCGAATCCTTCGACGTGCCGGTCTTTCCAGATGTTGCCCGAATGCCCTTCCGTTGCGTAACATCTTTGCCCGTCGAGCCTCTGTTGCTTGCCATGAGACGACATCCCCCCTAGAAAGAGGGTAATGATACGCGCAGCGCAGGCACAGCGTAAAGCCGCCAGATCAGAGCCTCAGCCGACCTCGGCCGGGCCCGCACTGCGCCGCAACGCAGAAAAGGGTGGCTAACATGCCGACCAAGGGACTGAAGGGCGTCGTATCCTACGACGCGATGGAGACGATCCGGAACACGAATGAATGGCTCGGCGCGACAGCCCGCGCCTTTGCGTCCTATCCGGTCTTCGCCCTGTCCCCCAACCCGATGTTCAGGCTGATCAGCGCCTGGGGCCATGTCACCGAACGCAGCTTCGCACGCATGGTCATCAAGCCTGACTGGGAAATTCCGGCAATCCTCGGCGAGGACGGCCAGGATCACGTCGTCTATCCCGAACCGGTGATGCGCCGCGCCTTCGGCGACCTGATCCACTTCCGCGTTTCCCGGCGCGAGCCGCAACTTCGCAAGGTGCTGCTGATCGCTCCGATGTCGGGCCATTACGCGACGCTGATGCGGTCCACCGTCACCTCGCTGCTACCCGATTGCGAAGTCTATGTCACGGATTGGCACAACGCGCGCGACATTCCCGTCAGTGAAGGCAAGTTCGACATCGAGGATTACACCAGCTATCTGGTCGATTTCATCCGGTTCCTGGGCCCCGATACCAATGTGGTGGCCATCTGCCAGCCGGCCCCCCTGGCGCTGGCCGCGACCGCGATCCTGGCCGAGGACGAACCCGCCTCGCAGCCGCGCACGCTGACCCTGATCGGCGGCCCGGTCGATCCCGACGCGGCCGCGACCGATGTCACCGATTTCGGCAACCGCATGACGATGGGCGAGTTGGAGCATCTGGCGATCCAGTCGGTCGGCTTCAAATATCGCGGCGCAGGTCGGATGGTCTATCCGGGCCTCGCCCAGCTTTCCTCGTTCATCGCGATGAACGCCGAAACCCACGCGAAGGCCTTCATCGACAAGATCTTTGCCGAGGCACGCGGCACCGCGACGGAAGGCGACCGGCATAACCGGTTCTACGACGAATATCTGGCCGTGATGGACATGACGGCGGAATTCTACCTGTCCACGGTCGAACGGATCTTCAAGAATCTGGAAATCGCGCAGAACCGTTTCACCGTGAACGGGCGACCGGTCGATATCGGCAGGATCACCAGCACAGCCGTGATGACGGTCGAGGGCGCCAATGACGACATCTCGGCGCCGGGCCAATGCGTTGCGGCGCTGGATCTGTGCAGCGGCGTCCCGGCCGAGCGCAAGCAGCAGCATCTTGAACCCGGCGCCGGTCATTACGGCATCTTCGCAGGCAAGTCGTGGCGGCTGAACATTCGCCCGCTGGTGCTGGATTTCATCGACGAGAACATGTCGGTGCCGGATTCGATCAAGCCCAGGCGCCGCCGCGCCCGCGGGGGTGTGGCAGCCGATTGCGGTGTCAACGACCCGGTGGGCGACAGCAGCAAGATCGGCGTCTGATCCCGGAACCCGGCCGCCGTCGCCGGGTTGTTCCCGCAAGGTCGCAGGGTGCGGCGTGAAAGGGATCGACATGACTGACCGGGAAAGCCTGACCGACAGCTTCTGGAACCGGCTGGACGACATCAATGTCGGAATGCTGGGCGTCACCGAAGACATGCGGCTTGTGCCGATGTCGCATTACGCGGACCGTGACCGTCGCGCCCTCTGGTTCATCACCGCCAAGGAAACGGATCTCGCGAAATCCGCGTCGGCCGGCGGGTTGGCTGCGATCCATATCGTGACCGATGGCGGCGCCGGCCTGTTTGCGCGCATCCACGGAACGCTGTCGCTGTCTGACGACCGGGAGAAGCTGGATGAGTTGTGGAATGCCGTTGCCTCAAGCTGGTTCGAGGACGGTCGCCAGGATCCAGATGTGCAGTTGATGCGGATGGATCTGTCCGAGGCCGAAATATGGGCTACAGGTGGCAAGCCTAGCTTTCTCTACGAGATCGCCAAATCGAAGGTCACCGGCAAGAAGCCCGATATGGGCGAGCATGACACGATCCGCTTCTGATCCGGGTCAGACCGGAAGCCCCTCGATCGAGGCGGTTACCAGGTCCAGGCATTCCGGCGTCGAGAACCGGTGATCGGCATCCTTGACCAGGACCAGCCGGATATCCGGCCCGCTGGCATGATCCAGCAACCGCAGCGCCCAATCGACCGGTACATCCGCATCGGCGGTTCCCTGCAGCAGACGCACCGGAAATGGCAGCGGCAGCGGCTGATTCAGGACCAGCCGCTTTCGCCCGTCCTCGATCAGGTGCCGGGTGATCACATAGGGCTCGTCGCTGTAATCGCTGGGCGTCTCGATCCTTCCGTCGCGCATCAGGATCTCGCGTTGCGCCGGATCCAGACCCGCCCAGAATCCCTGTTCGGTGAAATCCGGCGCCGCCGCGATCGTGACCAGCCCGGCCACGCGCTGCGGCATCGACCGCGCCAGCAGCAGCGCGATCCAGCCGCCCATTGACGATCCGACCAGGACCTGCGGCCCATCCGTCAGCGCCTCGATCATGGCGCGGGCGTCTTCGGCCCAATCGCCGATGCAGCCATCTTCGAAACGGCCGCCACTTTCGCCGTGGCCGGAATAGTCGAAGCGCAGGAATGCGCGCCGGGATTGGCGCGCCCATGCCGCAAGATGCAGCGCCTTGGTGCCCTGCATGTCGGATTTGAACCCGCCCAGGAAAACCACGCCCGGTCCCTGCCCCGCGATCCGACGATAGGCGATGCGGCGGCCCTCGCTGGTGGTCAGATGATCGCTCATGCGGCACTCTCCTTCGTTCCCGTGCCAATCTTGACACTTTTCGCCGCGAGGTCCATGGACTGGCGCAGATAACCCGCAACCGGGCGTTCCGTGGGCGCCAGACCGACGAGGAGGACGGCATGTCCCAGATTTCCCTGACCTTTCCCGATGGCAATGCGCGCAACTACGCAGCCGGCATCACCGCCGCCGAGGTTGCCGAAAGCATTGCGCCCAGCCTCGCCAAGCGCGCCATATCGGCCTCGCTGGACGGGCGGCACATCGATCTGCAATGGCCAATCGAGGATTCCGGCGCGTTCAGCATTCACACCATGAAGGACGAGGCGCCGGCGCTGGAGCTGATCCGCCACGATTTCGCCCATGTCATGGCGCGCGCGGTGCAAGAAATCTGGCCCGATGCGAAGGTCACGATCGGACCCGTGCGCGATTATGGCTGGTTCTACGATTTCGACCGCGCCGAACCGTTCACGCCCGAAGATCTGGGCCGCATCGAGGCGAGGATGAAAGAGATCATCAACGACCGCGATCCCGTCCGCACCGAGATCTGGGATCGCGATCGCGCCCGTGCCTATTATCGGAACCGCGGCGAACCCTTCAAGGTCGAGTTGATCGACCGGATTCCGGGCGACGAACCGCTGCGGATGTACTGGCACGGCGACTGGCAGGATCTGTGCCGCGGCCCGCATCTGCAATCGACCGGCCAGCTTCCCGCCGATGCCTTCAAGCTGACCCATATCGCCGGCGCCTACTGGCTGGGCGATGCCAGCCGCCCGATGCTGCAACGCATCTACGGCGTGGCCTTCCGCAACCGTGACGAGTTGAAGGCCCATCTGCACATGCTGGAAGAGGCCGCCAAGCGCGACCACCGCAAGCTGGGCCGCGAGATGGACCTGTTCCATATGCAGGAAGAAGCGCCGGGTCAGATTTTCTGGCACCCGAACGGCTGGAACATCTATGTCGCGCTGCAGGACTACATGCGCCGCCAGCAGCGTGCCGACGGCTATGTCGAGGTCAATACCCCGCAGGTCGTCAGCCGGAAATTGTGGGAAGAATCAGGTCATTGGGACAATTATCAGGAAAACATGTTCATCGTCGAGGTGGACGAGGATCATGCCCGGACCAAGACCATCAACGCGCTGAAGCCGATGAACTGCCCGTGCCACGTCCAGGTCTTCAACCATGGGCTGAAATCCTATCGCGACCTGCCGTTGCGCATGGCCGAATTCGGATCCTGCAACCGTTACGAGCCCTCGGGCGCGCTGCACGGGATCATGCGCGTGCGCGGCTTTACCCAGGACGATGCGCATATCTTCTGCACCGAGGATCAGATCGAGGCGGAAACGAAGAAATTCATCGAGTTTCTGGCCAGAATCTACGCCGATCTGGGCTTCGCCGACTGGACCATAAAGCTGTCCACCCGCCCCGAAAAGCGCATCGGCTCGGACGAAAGCTGGGACCGGGCCGAGGCCGCGCTTGGTAATGCCTGCATCGCGGCGGGCCATGATTACACGCTGTTTCCCGGCGAAGGCGCCTTCTACGGGCCAAAGCTGGAATTCGTGCTGACCGATGCCATCGGTCGCGACTGGCAATGCGGCACCTTGCAGGTGGATCCGAACCTGCCAGAGCGGCTGGATGCGGAATATGTCGGACAGGACGGCGCGAAACATCGCCCGATCATGCTGCACCGTGCCGTGCTGGGCAGTTTCGAGCGATTCATCGGCATTCTGATCGAAAACAGCGCCGGCAAGCTGCCGCTGTGGCTGGCGCCGCGTCAGGTTGTCGTCGCCTCGATCGTCTCGGACGCCGATGATTACGTCCACGAAGTGGTCGAAACCCTGCGCGCGGCGGGATTGCGGGCCGAGGCGGATACGCGAAACGAAAAGATCAACTACAAGATCCGCGAACATTCGGTGGCAAAAGTGCCCGCGATTCTTGCCATCGGCATGAAAGAGGTAGAGGATCGGACGGTCTCGATCCGCCGTCTGGACCAGCAGGGCAGCAAGTCCCTGTCACTGGAACAGGCCGCCGAGATGTTGAAGACCGAAGCCACACCGCCGGATCTGCGCTGAAATGCGCCAATGTCGCCGGGACTTCACGCGCGGCACACGATTCCGCGCGCGATACCCCTTGCGTTTCTTAACGATTCGGTCATCCTCAAACCTGCGTGAGCAAGGACTTTCTACCGCCTCCCTTTCGATGGGCAGCCGGAATACCGAAAGCGGGCTGCACGGCCTGGCGCAATCGGGCGTCGGGATGACTTGAAGGAGAGAACGGTTATGGCGACCGGAACGGTGAAATGGTTCAACGCCACCAAGGGCTATGGCTTCATCGCCCCCGATGATGGCGGCAAGGACATCTTCGTCCACATCTCGGCGGTGGAACGCGCCGGGCTGACGGGCCTCAAGGACAACCAGAAAATCGCATACGAACTGCAATCGGGCCGCGACGGCCGCGCATCGGCCAGCGATCTCAAACTGCTCTGATCCCAGGGGATCCTCGGCATTCACGGCCCGCTTCGCGCGGGCCGTTCTTTTGTGTCACCCGCTTGCGGACCGGCCGTCATATTCGGTTTCGGTCACCTTCTCCAGCCATGTCACCGCACTGCCATCGACGGCTTCCTGAATGGCGATATGGCTCATCGCGGTATCGGGCGCGGCGCCGTGCCAGTGTTTCTCGCCAGCCGGAATCCAGACGACATCGCCCTGACGGATCTCCTCGACCGGCCCGCCATCGCGGGCGGCCAGTCCACGCCCGAACGTGACGATCAGGGTCTGCCCGGCCGGATGCGTGTGCCAGGCGGTGCGGGCGCCGGGCTCGAAGGTGACATGGGCGCCCACCGCGCGTCCCGGAGGCTCGGCCTGAAACAGCGGATCGATCCGCACCTGACCGGTGAAGTAGTTTTCGGGGCCGGGCCCCGATGGCGCGCGGCCCGAATGCATGATCTTCATGGCGGCCTCCTCTGGCGCAGGGTGACATGGGCCTGTCGGCAATGGCAAGCTCGGTTCTTGCCCCCACGGATCAAGTCCGCCATGGGCCGAGTTGCAGGTCGGTCGCGCCAGCCCTATCATCGGAACCTCCCGCAGGGTCCGAAGCCAGCCGCCGGCTTGCGCACTGGTGGTCCAGGCGGGCCCTGCCCGAAACCTGCCGATCCGGCCAGAGGCGCCGCCCTGCGCCACGACCCGCACGAACAACCACTGCGCGCTGCGCGACCGTCACCGCAAGGACATGCCATGATCCGCCTCGATATCTTCTCTGATCCGGTTTGCCCCTGGTGCCTGATCGGCAAACTGGAACTGGACCGCGCCCTCGAAAGCCGCTCCGATCATCCGTTCCGCATCGCCTGGCACCCGTTCCGCCTGAACCCGCAGATGCCGCGAGGGGGGATGGATCGACTGGAATATCTGAAAATGAAACCGGGCGCCGCCAATGCCGCGCGCGCGCTGGCCGAACGCGCGGCCGCGATGGGACTGGATCTTCGGCCGCCAACCCGTCAGCCCGACACCAGCGATGCGCACCGCCTGATGCATTGGGCCGGCCTTGAGGGCGAACAAGGGCGCGTCATGTCCGGCCTGCTTCGCGCCCATTGGCAGGAATCGCGCGACATCTCGGATCCGGCCGAACTCGCGCGGATCGGCGGCGCGGCCGGCCTGGATCAGGCCATGATCGCCCGGCTGCTGGACAGCGACGCCGACCGCGACGAGATCGCCGCGCGCGAGGCTCATGCCCGCGAGCGTGGCATCAACGCGGTGCCGACCTTCATCGTCGCCGACCGCCACGCGATCGGCGGCGCCCAGCCCGCGCATGTCTGGCAGGGCGTCATCGATGAACTGACCGACCCCGCGTGACTTGCAGGATCTGCAAAAACGGTCTATCAGCCGGAGGCTGCCGGAAAGGTGCCCTCCAATGATCCAGGAAACGCGGTTCCAGCAGGCGCCCCTGCGACGCTTGCCGATGCCCGAATTCATCGCGATGCTGGCGTTCCTGTTCGCCACCGTCGCCTTTTCCATCGATGCCATGCTGCCGGCATTGCCGCAGATCGCGCGAGACCTGACCCCAGACAACCAGAACCGCGCCCAACTGATCCTCACCGCCTTCGTCGCCGGCATGGGCACGGGCACTCTCTTTGCCGGTCCCATCTCGGACGCGATCGGGCGCAAGCGCGCGATCACCATCGGCTTTGGCGTCTACATCCTGGCCACCCTTGCCGCGATCATGTCGAATTCGATCGAGATGCTGCTGGCCGCCCGCTTCGCGCAAGGCCTTGGTGCCGCGGCGCCGCGGATCGTCGGCCTGGCGCTGGTTCGCGACCTTTATGCCGGCCGCGAGATGGCGCGGATCACCAGCTTCGTGATGATGGTCTTCATCATGATCCCGGCGCTGGCACCGTCGATCGGGGCGGGAATGATCCGCCTGGCGGGCTGGCACGGCGTTTTCGGAGGCTTCCTGATTTTCGCGCTGATCGGTTGCACCTGGCTGAATCTCCGCCAGGCCGAAACGCTCCCGCCCGAACGACGCCGGCCGCTGCGCGCCGGCCCGTTGAAGGCGGCCGCGCGCGAGGTTCTGTCCAGCCCGCATGTCATGATGTGCACGCTGATCCTGACGCTGGGCTTCGGGCAGATGTTCGGCCTGCTGTCCTCGGCGCAGCAATTGTTCGGCGAGGCCTATGGCAAGGGCGACGCCTTCCCGGCCTGGTTTGCCGCGATGGCGCTGCTGTCGGGATCGGGCACGATCCTGAACGCCACCTTCGTGACGCGCTTCGGAATGCGGCGGATCGCGAAATGGGCCTATATCATGCAAACCTTCGTCAGCGGCGCGATGCTGGTCCTGCTGGCGGGGGATCTGTTGCCGGCCGGCCTGCAGTTTCCGGCCTTCTTCCTCTGGTGTGTCAGCGTCTTCTTCATGGCGGGGGTGACATTCGGCAACCTGAACGCGCTGGCGCTGCAATATGTCGGCCATATCGCCGGCATGGCGGCCTCGATCGTCGCCGCGATATCGACCGTAGCGGCGACACTGATCGCCGCTCCCGTCGGTCTGCTCTACGACGGCACGGCGGTTCCCGTGGTCGCGGCGACGCTGATCTGTTCAGGTCTCGCCTGGTTCCTGATGCGCTTTCTCTATGACTAGAACGGCATCGGCTGCACGAGATTGCCGCGCTACCAGCCGCGCATTGGCCAGATCATTGGCCAGATGCGCAGCGACTGCCGCGCGATCTCGGCCAAAGCCCCGCCAGCGCGCCTCGAGCCTGTCGCGCAATCGGGCCTCGGGCACATCCAGAAAGACGCTCAGATCATAGCGGATCCGGTTCCACGGCGCCCGATCCAAAAGCAGGTAATTGCCTTCGATCACCACGATCCGATCCGAGGGCGCGACCACGCCCGCCCCGGCAACCGACAATTCCCGCCCGCGGTCGAACAGCGGAAAGACCACTTCCGCCTGCGCATGCGACAGGCGCGCGGCCAGCGCCGCAAATCCCTCGGCATCGTATGTCTGGACGGCCCCCTTCACCTCCCGCAGACCCCGCGCCTCAAGAACCGCGTCATCAAGGTGGAATCCGTCCATCGGCACCAGGACCGCCTGCTCCAACCGCGCCACCAGCGCCTCGGCCAGGGTGGATTTCCCCGATCCCGGCGCGCCCGCCACCGCGACCAGAATCCGGTCACCGGGCAAGGCGCCGATGCGATCGATCAGCGCGCGGCCTTCTTCGTTGTCGAAATACCCCGGGGGGAGTCCGCAGGACGGGGGGCGGCGCCCCCCTGCCCGATCGCTCATGCCGCGGCCTCGTCGGGAATCTTCGCGCCGGTCATGTAGGCCACGGCATCCGACATGGAATGATCCTTGGGATCGATCACGCACAGCCGCTTGCCCAGCCGGTGAATGTGGATCCGGTCGGCGACTTCGAAGACATGGGGCATGTTGTGGCTGATCAGCACGATGGGAATCCCGCGCGAGCGAACGTCCAGGATCAGATCCAGCACGCGCCGGCTTTCCTTGACCCCAAGCGCGGCCGTCGGCTCATCCAGGATGATGACCCGGCTGCCGAAGGCCGCAGCGCGGGCCACCGCGACGCCCTGGCGCTGTCCGCCCGACAGCGTCTCGACCGGCTGGCCGATGTTCTGGATCGTCATCAGCCCCAGTTCCGACAGCTTGTCACGCGCGAACTTGTCCATCGCCGCCTTGTCCAGCATCCTGAACCACCGGCCCATGACACCTTCCTTGCGGATCTCGCGGCCCATGAAGATATTGTCGGCGATGGACAGGGCGGGCGACAGGGCCAGCGTCTGATAGACGGTCTCGATCCCGGCCTTGCGCGCCTGCAGGGGACTGTCGAAGCTGACCGGACGGCCGTCCAGCCGGATCTCGCCCTCATCGGGCTGGACCGCGCCCGATACCGCCTTGATCAGGCTGGACTTGCCGGCGCCGTTATCGCCGATCACGGCCAGGATCTCGCCGGGAAAGAGATCGAAATCGGCATGGTCGATCGCGGTCACGCGGCCATAGCGCTTGACGATGTTGCGGGCTGTCAGAAGTGGTTCGGTCATGACGAGATCTTCCTGATCCACTGGTCCACGGCGACGGCGACGATGATCAGCCAGCCGGTCGCGAAGAGTTGCCAAAGAACGTCCACGCCGGCAAGGCGCAGCCCCGAATTGAACACGCCGACGATCAGCGCGCCGATCAGCGGCCCCAGGATCGAGCCGCGCCCGCCGAACAACGAGATCCCGCCGATGACCACGGCGGTGATCGATTCGAGGTTCGATTCGAAGAACGAGGTCGGACTGACCGAACCGACCCGCCCGATCGAAGACCACGCGGCCAGCGCGCAGATGAACCCGGCCGTCATGTAGACCGACATCAGCACGCGTCTGGTCTGGATACCCGCAAGGGCGGCGGCCTCGGGATCGTCGCCGACGGCATAGACGCGCCTGCCCCAGGCGGTCTTGTTCAGCGCATACCACAGGACCGCGAAGACGATCAGCATCAGAACCACGCCCCAGGTCAGCACGGCGCCGCCCAGATTGAACCGCGCGCCGAACAGCTTCAGCAGCGGCGCCTCGGCGTCCAGCGTCTGGCTGCGGATCGTCTCGCGTCCGGACAGATAATAATTCAACGCCAGGAAGATATTCCAGGTGCCCAGCGTGGTGATGAAGGGAGGCAGCTTCAGGCGGGTGACCAGAAGGCCGTTCAGCCCGCCGGTCAGAAGGCCGCAGCCCAGCCCCAGCAGGATCGAGATCGGCACGGGTATGCCCAGATCCAGCGACAGCCGCCCCATGACGACCGAAATCATCACCATGACGGCGCCAACCGACAGGTCGATGCCCGCGGTCAGGATGACCAGCGATTGCGCGGCGGCCAGCGTGCCCACGACCGCCACCTGCTGCATGATCAGCGACAGGTTGAAGGCGGAAAAGAAATTGGGCGCGATCAGACCGAAGGCGATCAGGGACAGCACCAGCACGATGACCGGCACCATGGTCGGGTAGCGGTGCAGGAAATGCTGCAAACTCTCCAGCGGGCCGCGCGAATGCTGTTCGAACGAGGCCACGGATTCGGTCGCGCTCCGCTCGGCCGGGGGATCAGGGGCATCCGACATGGTTCTCTCCGGATACGGGGTGATGGGCGGCGCGGCGTGACGCGCCGCCCGGATTGCGTGACTGGAAGACGTCGCTCAGCCAGGTATCAGCCCCAGCACTGATCGGTTCCCTCGGCCACGGTGATCGACGGGACGCCCTCGACCGGCTGATCGGTGACAAGGTTCACGCCGGTATCGGTGAAATCCAGTCCCTCGCTGGCCTGGGGCCTGGTGCCATCCTTGGCGAAGGCGGCGATCGCCTCGATCCCCATCGAGGCCATCTTCAGCGGATATTGCTGCGAGGTCGCGCCGATCACGCCCTCCTTGACGTTCTGGACGCCCGGACAGCCGCCATCGATCGACACGATCAGTGCGTCTTTTTCCTTGCCGAAGGATTTCAGCGCCTCATAGGCGCCCGCGGCGGCGGGTTCGTTGATCGTATAGACCAGATTGACGCCGGGATCCTTCTGCAACAGGGCCTCCATCGCCTGACGGCCGCCCTCTTCGTTGCCCGAAGTCACCTCATGGCCGACGATGCGCGGATCATCCTCGTCCCCGATCGTGTTCTTGTCCTTCACGTCGATGCCGAAGCCCTCCATGAAACCCTGGTCGCGCAGCACATCGACCGAGGGCGCGCTTTCGGACAGATCGAGGAAGGCGATCCTTGCGTTCGCGGCCTCCTCGCCCATCTTGCCCTTGGCCCAGGCGCCGATCAGGCGGCCGGCCTCGTAATTGTCGGTGGCAAAGGTGGCGTCGGCCGCGTCGATCGGGTCCAGCGGCGTATCCAGCGCGATGACCAGGATCCCGCGATCCTGCGCCTGCTTGACCGAATCGACGATGGCCTTCGTGTCCGAGGCGGTGATCAGGATGCCCTTGACGCCCGCCGCGATGCAGCTTTCCATCGCCTGCTGCTGGGTCTCGTGATCGCCGTCGACCTTGCCGGCGAAGCTCATCAACTGCATCCCAAGTTCATCCGCCTTGGCGGTCGCGCCTTCCTTCATCTTCACGAAGAATGGGTTGATATCGGTCTTGGTGATCAGACAGGCCTTCACCGGTTCCTGTGCCTGTGCCAGACCGGCGGTCATGGCCAGCGCCGACGCCGCCAGCGACAGACGGATCAGATGTGTCATCGTCATTTCTACACTCCTCCACGACGGCGGATTCCTCTTCCGCCCTGGCCGATACAAAGCCTTACATCTTTCCGCTTGTCAATAAATCAATTTGCTTGATTAATACCCGGCAGGAGGATCTCTGAATGCCGAGCGCAGACGTGACCAGCGGCGATCGCAGCCGGAACGAGCGGCTGATCCTGTCGGTGATCCGGCGCCACGGACCGCTGTCGCGCGCGGCGCTGGCCCAGGCAATGGACTTGTCGCCGCAGGCGATCACCAACCTCAGCCGCAAGCTGATCGAACAGGGCTTTCTGGCGCAGGAAAAGGTCGTGCGCGGCAAGGTCGGTCAACCTTCGACGCCGCTGGCGCTGGCGCCGGACGGGGCCTGGTTTCTGGGGCTGAAGCTGGGTCGCAGACTGGCCGAACTGGCGCTGGTCGATTTCACCGGCCAGACGAAACTTCACCGCCAGGAGATATCATCCTATCTGCACCCCCAGCGGGTTCTGGGCTTCGCGCGGCACGGGATCGCCACCTTCATGGCCAATCTGCCGCGATCAGCGCACCGCCGGATCGCCGGCCTCGGCATCGCCACACCCTTCCGATTGTGGGATTGGGGCGCCGAGATGGCCGCCTGGAAGGATCACGATCTGCGCGCGGAACTGGCCCGGGATCTGCCTTTTCCGGTCTTTCTGGAAAACGATGCGACCACCGCATGCGGGGCCGAACTGATCTTCGGCCGCCAGAACCTTCCCGCCGATTTCCTGCACATCTACATCGCGCATTTTCCGGGTGGCGGATTGGTCCTGGACGGCAAGCTGCGCTTCGGGCCGCAACGCAACGCGGCCGCACTGGGATCGATTCTGGTGCCCGATGGCGGACAATTGTTGGAACGCGCCTCGGTCGCCTCGCTTGAGGCGCGGCTTGGCCGGGCCGTGCATCCCGACGATTCGGCCTGGGACGTTCCCGAGGCGATCGAGGCGGAATGGGCCGAACAGGCCGGACGCGCGTTGGCATTCGTGTCCCTGGCGGCGGTGTCGATCGCCGATCTGCCGCTGGTGGTCATCGACGGCGCGGTACCGCCCGCGACCCGCGCCCGGCTGGTCGCGGCGACGCGACATGCGATGACGGCCCTGCCCCGCGAAGGCATCGTGCCGCCCGAGGTGATCGCGGGCAGCCTTGGCCGCAATGCCCGCGTCCTGGGTGCCGCCGCGTTGCCATTGTCGCATTTCTTCCAGCCCGACGGCCAGCTTGGCTGAGACCGCGCCCATCCGTCGGCGGGGTGCGGTCACGATCGCGGTTGACACCGCCGGCACGGCCTCTATAAGCGCGCACTTCATTGGTGTTGGTGGCCCCCGCAAGGGGATGCCTGTCGGGCCTGAAGCCAGAGGACAACGCCCTTCACATGAAGGAAGGAGATCAGCCGTGACCAAACGCACGTCTGCCAAGTACAAGATTGACCGCCGCATGGGCGAAAATATCTGGGGCCGCGCCAAATCGCCGGTCAACCGCCGCGAATACGGTCCCGGCCAGCACGGCCAGCGCCGCAAGCAGAAGCTGTCGGATTTCGGCACCCAGCTGCGCGCCAAGCAGAAGCTCAAGGGCTATTACGGCGATCTGACCGAAAAGCAGTTCCGCCGCATCTATGCCGAGGCCGAGCGCGTCAAGGGCGATACCGGCGAGAACCTGATCGGCCTGCTGGAACGGCGTCTGGATGCCGTCGTCTATCGCGCCAAATTCGTGCCGACCATCTTCGCCGCGCGTCAATTCGTCAACCACGGTCATGTCGAGGTGAACGGCAAGCGCGTCAACATCGCCTCCTATCGTGTCAAGGAAGGCGACGTGATCTCGATTCGCGAACGTTCGCGCCAGCTGGCCATCGTTCTGGAGGCCGTCGGCCTGCCCGAGCGTGACGTGCCGGATTATCTGGAAGTGGACCACAACAAGATGACCGCGACCTTCGTGCGCATCCCGGCCCTGGGCGACGTGCCGTATGCCGTGCAGATGGAGCCGAACCTGGTCGTCGAATTCTACGCGAAGAACTGATCTTCGCCGACACCCGATCCTCAAGGGCCGCATCTTCGGATGCGGCCTTTTTCGTCGTGCCGATGCGGCAGGGTATGGTGCGGCAGCCCGCGACGATTTCGATATTGGCTTCATAGGCCTCGTGGTATCATCGCCGCACTTTGCGCCCTTTCCCTGCCACGAGACCGGAGGCCGGGATGGCCCGACGCGATATCTCGTTCTGTTCGTTCAACCTGCTGAACCTTCAGCTGCCGGGCCGCGCGGTCTATTCCGACAGGGACGGCTGGCCCCAGGATGTCTATCGGCGCAAGATCGACTTTACCGCGCGGGCCCTGGCCCGGATGGAGGCCGATCTGTTCGGCTTTCAGGAATTATGGGCGCCGGAAGCCTTGCAGGAAGCAGTGGATCAGGCCGGCCTGGGCGAAAGCCATGTCATGATCGCGCCACCCGATCATCCGGGCACGCGGATCACCTGCGCGGCGGCGGTGCGCCGTCACATGCTGGTGGGAGATCCGGACTGGATCACCGATTTTCCGCCCGAGCTCGTGTTGCGCTCGACCGGGGACGATCCGCAGCAGCCCCGGATCTCGGTGGCGCTGGAGGGGTTTTCGCGGCCCGTCCTGCATCTGCGCGTGCAGCCCGATCCCTCGACCCCGGTGATCGAGGTCTTCGTGTGCCATTTCAAATCCCGGCGCCCGGCCGAGATCTGGCGCGAAGGCGACTGGTATGACCGCGAGATTCACGGCCCCCACGCCAATGCGCTCGGCTACGCCATCTCGACCATCCGACGCACCGCCGAGGCGGCGGCGCTGCGGGTCATCATGACGCGGCTGGCAAAGGGTTCGGACAATCCCGTCGTCGTGCTGGGCGACATGAATGACGGCAAGGATTCGAACACGCTCAACCTTCTGACCGAACAGCCGCGATATCTGACCGCGCTGTCGCGCGGCGGTGGCGACAACGCGCTCTACACGGCGCAGGTCCTGCAGGAATACCGCTCGGTCCGCGATGTCTATTATACCCATATCTATCAGGAGCAGCACGACAGCCTGGACCATGTGCTGGTCAGCGAGCAGTTCTATGACAATTCGCGCAAGCGGCTGTGGCGATTCGACGACATGCTGCTGCTGAACGACCACCTTGACTGGAACGATCACAAGACCAGCGGCAGCAACGACCACGGTATCGTTCTGGCCCGTTTCAGATGGTCGCCCCCGACGCCCGCCATGCCCGTCCTGTGACGGCGCCGGCAGCGTCCACTTTCCTTGCCCCCGTTCCCCCGCTATGAGGGCGGCGAATGACGGGGGAGACGGGCATGACAGGGATCGAACCGCAGCCGGGCATCATGGAGATCGCACCCTATGTCAGCGGCGAAAGCCGACTGGCGGGCCATGACGATGTGCTGAAACTGTCCTCGAATGAAAATCCCCTGGGGTGCAGCCCGGCCGCGCGGGCCGCCTTTGCCGCGGCGGCGCCGGATCTGCACCGCTACCCCGCCACCGACCATGCCGCCCTGCGCCGGGCGATCGGCGAGGTTCACGGGCTGGATCCGGACCGCATCATCTGCGGTGTGGGATCGGACGAGGTGCTGCAATTCGTCGCCCATGCCTATGCCGGGCCGGGCGACGAGATCATCACCACCGAGCATGGCTTTTCGATGTATCCGATCCTGGCGCGGATGGTCGGCGCGATCCCCGTCACCGTGCCCGAGGCTGTGCGCCGCATCGACGTGGACGCGATCCTTGGCGCCGTGACCGAACGGACGCGCATCGTCTTCATCGCCAACCCCGCCAACCCGACCGGCACCATGCTGGGCGCGGACGATCTGTCGCGGCTGGCCGAGGGGCTGCCGCCGCGGGCGATCCTGGTCCATGACGGAGCCTATACCGAATTCGCGGATGGCTTTGACGGCGGCGCCTCGCTGGTGGACCGGCATCCGAACGCGTTCATGACGCGGACATTTTCCAAGATTCACGGGCTGGGCGGGCTACGGATCGGGTGGGGCTACGGCGTGCGCGGCGTGATCGATGTTCTGAACCGGATCCGCCAGCCCTTCAACCTGTCCAGTGCCCAGATGGCGGCGGCCGAGGCCGCGATCCGCGACACCGCCTTTCGCGACCATTGCGCCGACCTGAATGCAAGGATGCGCCGGCGGATGCGCGAATCGCTGATCCAGATGGGGATCGGCTGCGACGAGAGTTTCGCCAATTTCGTGCTGGCCCGCTTTGCCGATCCGGACGAGGCCGAAGCCGCCGATGCCGCCCTGCGCGGTGACGGCATCCTTGTCCGTCGCGTCGGCGGATATGGCCTGCCCGCCGCGCTGCGCATCACGCTGGGCGACGAAATCGGCACGACGCGCGTGATCGACAGCCTCGGCCGTTTCATGGCCGCGCGGAGACCGGCATGAGCGTGATCTATGACCGTGTGGCCCTGATCGGTCTGGGGCTGATCGCGGGCTCGATGGCCCATGCGATGCGAAAGGCCGGATTGGCCGGCGAGATCGTCGGCCATGCCCGCAGCGATGCCACGCGCAGGACCGCGCGCGAGATCGGATTGTGCGACCGGATCGAGGACAGCGCCGACAGGGCCGTCGCGGGCGCGGATCTGGTGGTGCTGGCGGTGCCGGTCGGCGCCATGGGCGATGTCGCGGCCACGATCGCGCCGCATCTGAAACCGGGCGCGACGGTAACCGATGTCGGCTCGGTCAAGCAGGCGGTCATCGACGCTGTCGGCCCGCATATCCCGAACGGCGTGCATTTCATTCCCGGTCATCCCCTTGCGGGCACCGAACATTCCGGCCCCCGCTCGGGTTTCGCGACACTGTTCAGGAATCGCTGGTGGCTGCTGACCCCGCTGCCCGGCAGCGATCCGGCAGCGGTGGCGCGCCTGTCGGATCTGGTCCGCGCCATGGGCGCCAAGACCGACAGGATGGAGCCGGGCCATCACGATCTGGTGCTGGCCGTGACCAGCCATGCGCCGCACCTGATCGCCTATACGATGGTCGGCGTCGCCGATCATCTCAGCCGCGTCACCGATGAAGAGGTGATCCAGTATTCGGCCGCCGGGTTCCGCGACTTCACCCGCATCGCCGCCAGCGATCCGACCATGTGGCGCGACGTGTTCCTGCACAACAAGGAGGCGACGCTGGACATTCTGGGCCGCTTCACCGAAGAGCTGTTCGTGCTTCAGCGCGCGATCCGCATGGGCGACGGCCAGCAGCTGTTCGATTATTTCAGCCGCACCCGTGCCATCCGCCGCGGCATCATCGAGGCCGGCCAGGATACCGGGGCGCCCGATTTCGGCCGCGGCCACGACGACGCACCCCGGGGATCCTGAGCCGTCTTTCATCCCGCGCCCCGCTCGCCTAGATTTGGAGCATGGCAAGGGACTTTCGGAAACCGGCTTGGGTCTTCGGCTACGGATCGCTGATGTGGGATCCGGGCTTTCAGCCGCTTGAGACCGTGAAGGCGCGGCTTGACGGCTATGCGCGACGTTTCTGCCTGCGATCCGTGCGCCATCGCGGCACCGCGGAGGCGCCGGGGCTGGTGCTGGGCCTCGACCCCGACGATTCGGCCCATTGCAGGGGCCTCGCGCTTGCCATCGACCCAGTGCAGCATGACGAGGTGATGGCCTATCTTCGCGCGCGCGAGATGGGCACCGAAGCCTATCGCGAGGCGATCGTCACGCTGACGCTGGAAGATGGCCGCCGCGTCGAGGCCCTGGCCTATGTGATGCGCTGCGATCATCCCCAATATGCGGGTGACCTGGGCGCGGACGAACAGGCGCGGATCATCGCCGGAGCTCATGGCGGCCGGGGTCCGAATGCCGATTATCTGTTCAACACCGCCCTGCATCTGGCCCGGATCGGCCTGCCCGACAGCGCCATGGACCAGCTTTCCGACCGGGTGCGGCGGCTGATCGCGACGAGGCAGCCCTCACGAGAGGGCTGAGCATCGGTTTACCCTGACCGTCGGATCGCTTGGCAAGCGTCCGGTCGCGCCCTACACTCGTGCGTGTACGAGGATGCCGGGAACGGGAATGCCAAGCCTTGCGTGAACAGGACAGCGGCCCAGAACCCGCCGGGACCGGCAGCGGCCCGGCCCGGCCCGGCAGGTTGAGTCTGCCAAGCCGCCGGATTACCGCAACACGCGCCACCGGCGCCGCAAGCCCGTCCCATCCGCATTTCTCGCAACCGGTCCGGCAGATCATGCTGATGCTGACGGTGCTGGCGCTGGTCCTGGCCGGCGGCTGGATCGCCTATGGCCGGATTCTGCCCATCTTCATGGCCAATCGCTGGCTGAACGGACTGATCCTGACCGTCTTCGGACTGGGCGTGCTGGCCTGTTTCTGGCAGGTCGGCCAGCTTGTCCGATCGGTCAGCTGGATCGAACGGTTCGCCTCTCGCCGGCGCAACGCGGTGGAAAAGGGCGTCGCGGCGCGTGGCATGGGCGACAGCGACGTGCCGCCGCGCCTGCTGGCGCCCCTGGCGGCGCTGCTGGGAACCCGCGGGCCGGCAGGCGGCGTGATCTCGACCGGTTCGGCGCGGTCGATCCTCGATTCCGTCGCGACGCGGATCGAGGAATTGCGCGACATCACGCGATACCTGTCCAATCTTCTGATCTTCCTTGGCCTTCTGGGCACCTTCTATGGCCTCGCCACCACCGTTCCGGCGGTCGTGGACACGATCCGGGCACTGGCCCCACAGGAAGGCGAAAGCGGCATCGCGGTCTTCGACAAGCTGATGGGCGGACTTGAAGCGCAGCTCGGCGGCATGGCCACGGCCTTTTCGTCGTCGCTTCTGGGTCTGGCCGGATCGCTGGTCGTGGGCCTGCTGGAACTGTTCGTCACTCATGGCCAGAACCGCTATTACCGTGAGCTGGAAGAATGGATGTCGGGCTTTACTCGCGTCTCGCTGGGCTCGACAGAGGGCGAGGGGGCGAATGATGCCGCCATCGCGGGCTTTCTGGAACAGATGGCCGACCAGATGGAGCGGTTGCAGCAATACCATGCCGAACGCGATGCCGGCCGCGACGACGCCGCCGCCATGGCGGATGAACGCATCGTGGTCATGGCCGAGGCGCTGGAGGCGCTGGTCCGCCGGGCCGAGGCCGAACGGGAATCGACCGTGGCCCGCGCGGCCAGCCTCAGCGGCGCGCTGAACCGTGTGGCCGAGGGTCAGGAAAGGCTGGTCGAACTGGCGCAATCGCGCGCCGATCAACCGGCGCCGGTTCCGCCCGACCTGTCGGGAATCGAAACCGCGCTGCAACGCATGGTCGCCGATCTGAACGAGGGCCGGGACGAGATGCTGGCCGAACTGCGCTCGGACATCCTGGTGCTGACACGGGCGGTGCGCGCGGCGCGGTTCGGCGATCCGTTCCGCGACGATCTGCTGCACGATCCGCTGATCGACCGGGGCGCACGCTAGATCATGGCACTGCGCCGGGCATCCTCGGTCAATCGCTTCTCGGCCACGATCTGGCCGGGTTTCGTGGATGCGATGACGGCCCTGTTGATGGTGCTGATGTTCGTGCTGACGATTTTCATGGTGGTGCAGTCTGTGCTGCGCGAACAGATCACCACGCAGGACGACACGATCACCCGGCAGGACCGGAAACTGTCGCGTCAGGAACAGCAGATCGACCAGCTTGGCCAGCGCGTCGCCGCGCTTGGCGAGGCCCTGACCGCGTCGGAAGGGCGCGAGGCGGCGCTGCAGGACGAGACCCTGCGTCAGTCCCAACGCGCCCAAAACGCCGAAAGGTCGCTGGATCAGGCCCAGGCCGAGGCGCGCGACAGGGCGGCGCGGATCACCCGGTTGAACAACCAGCTTGATGCCAGCAGAACCCGGCTGGACGAGGCAAGATCGCGGCTGACGGATTTCGAGGCCGAGGTGGCGGCCCTGATGGCCGCGCGTCAGCAGGATCGCATCGAGGCCGAGGCGCGGCAGGCCGATCTGCAAACGCAATTGTCCGATCAGCGGGACCGCGCGTCGGCGGCAGCGCTGGCCGTCGCCCAGGCCCGCAACGAGATCGACGCCAAGACCGAACAGGCGCGTCTGGCGGCGGCGCGGCGCGATGCTCTGGAGGCCCTGGTCGCCGATCTGCGGCGTCGCAATGCCGATGCGGGTCAGGACAAGGTCGCCCTGCAGGCCGATCTGACCGCCGCGCAGTCGCGCCTGTCCGAGGCCGAGGCCGCGCGGCTGACCGAGGCCGAGGCTGCCAGGGCGCTGCGCGCGCGGCTGGAAGGCGCCGACGCCGAACTGACCGCGATGACGCTGTCGCTGGAAGAAAGCCGCAAGAAGGCCGAGGACACGCTGACGCTTCTCGCCGCCGCCGAAAACGCGCGCGACCGGCTGTCGAACGAGGTCCGCACGAACGCTGCCCAGACCGAACGGCAGGCCGCGCTGCTGGCAAAGGCGCGCGAGGAGCTGGACCAGAGCCAGCAGATCTCGCAGGACAGTCAGCGCCGGGTCGCGCTGCTGAACGAACAGGTTGCATCGCTGACCTCGCAGCTTGGATCGTTGCAGGCGCTGCTGGAAACGGCGGGCGATGATCAGAAACAGGCCGAAGTGAGGGTCGAGACGCTGGGCCGGCAGTTGAACGCCGCCCTGCTGCGCGCGGCCGAGGAAAAAGAGCGCCGGCTGGCCCTGGAACGGGAGGCACGCAGCAAGGCCGAGGCAGAAGCCAAGGATCTGGCCCGCTATCGGTCGGAATTCTTCGGGCAATTGTCGCAGATCCTGTCGGGGCGCGAGGGGGTGAAGGTGGTCGGCGACCGCTTCGTGTTCCAGTCCGAGATTCTCTTTCCTCCGGGCGAAGCCAGCTTGTCGCCCGCCGGCCGCGCCCAGATCGCCGGCGTCGTCCGGATGCTGGGAGACATCGCCGACAAGATCCCGCCCGAAATCGACTGGATGATCCGCGTGGACGGTCATACCGACAGCACGCCCCTGTCGGGCACGGGCCGCTACCGGGACAATTGGGAACTCAGCCAGGCCCGTGCACTGGCCGTGGTGCGCTTCATGATCGACGAATTGCAGTTTCCGGCAAACCGCCTGGCGGCGACGGGATTTGCGGATACCCGTCCCATTACCGACGGCGCCTCGCCCGAGGCCCGCGCCCAGAACCGCCGGATCGAGCTGAAACTGACCGAGCGCTGAGGGCGCCTTGCCTCGGCTCAATGCCCCGCCGTCTGCGAGAACAGGTTGACGACGATCACGCCCGCAACGATCAGCCCCAGCCCGATGACGGCCGGCAAGTCAAGCCGCTGATGAAAGACGAAAAGGCCGATCAGCGCCACAAGCACGATGCCAAGCGCACTCCAGATCGCATAGGCGACGCCCAGGGGCAGGACACGCAAGGCCAGTGACAGCAGGTAGAAGCTGGCCAGATAGCAGATGGCCATGCCCAGTGTCGGCCACAACCGGCTGAATTGCTGCGAGCGTTGCAGAAGCGAGGTGCCAACCACTTCCAGCGCGATCGCCATGGCCAGGGGCAGGTAGGGCGATGCCATCACCCCGCCCTGTCGGCTACTTTGGCCGAATCGTCCAGGCCGGCCAGTTGCTTCATGTAGCGTTCGATCTCGGAATTGATTTCGGCCCCGACCAGCACGATCATCGCGGCCAGCCACAGCCACATCATCAGGCCGATCACCGCGCCGAGCGAGCCGTAGGTTTCATTGTAATTGGCGAAATTGGCGGCATACCACGAGAACAGGATCGAGGTGACGACTAGGGTCACGGCGGCAAAGATCGCACCGGGCGAAATCCAGCGCCAGCGGCGGTTGGGCACCGCCGGCCCCCAGCGATAGACTGCCGCCAGCGCCACCAGCAGCACCAGGAACATGATCGGCCAGCGGATGAAGCTGATCAGCCTTTCGCTGGTATCGCTGAGCGGCAGCCACGCAAGCAGGATCGGAATGACGGCGATCACGCCCAGCATCAGCATCAGCAGCAAAAGTCCGCCCAGCGTAAACCCCATCGCGACCAGATTCAGCCGGACGAAGCTGCGGGTCTCTTTCTGAAAGAATGCCACGTTCAGCGCCGACAGCAGCGCCTTCATCCCGCCATTCGCCGAATAGAAGGCAACCAGCAGGCCGACGATCCCGGCCAGCGAAAGCGCGCCCGAGGGCGAGGTCGCGATGGCTTCGACCTGGCGCGAAATGATGTCCAGCGCGCCCTGAGGCAGGAAACGGTTCAGCACCTCCAGATGACCAGCGATCGAGGAAGGGTCGGCCACCAGTCCATAGATCGACACGAAGGCCGTGATCGCGGGAAACAGCGACAGCAGGCCGAAGAAGGTGACACCGCCCGCCACGGCCGTCACACGGTCGACGCCGATCTGCCCGAAGGTCCGCTTGACGATCGTGGCCACATCGCGAAAGCCCAGATCGCCCAGATGAGGCATCTTGCCGCCAAGGTCTCTCCGGATGGCGGGGGGATCGACCGTCCCGGAGGCGGTCGGCAAACCGTAATCGCGACGGGTCTGGTCGTCCAGCTCCCCGATCAGGGCATCCAGAACGGATCTGCGCGCCCCGCTGCCATCAGTATTCTGTGTCACCATGCGCTCAACCCTGCCCTGTCGGATCGGCGCTCACAAGCGATGCTGCCGGGAATCGTCGGGCCTGCGTGGCATGGAAGCCTCATCCTGCTGGGCGGGGGGCGGATTTCCACGCACGGCTTCGCGCACCGCGTCGGCCGCGGCGGCGAATTCCGCGACGATGCCGCTGGCTTGTGCGGCCACACCGCGAAAGGCCTGGAATGCTGTCAGCAGCGATTGGGCAACCCCTTCGAGCCCGGAAGACAATTCAGAGGCCGTCCGCGTCAGTTCCTCGGCAGCATTGCGACGCCGTGGCGGATTGCGATCGCGCGCCGCCTCGGCCCGAAGGCGCGCCGACTCTGCGCGATCCTGACGGGCCTGTTCACGGGTGCGACGGCG
>NZ_DHXG01000055.1:89264-97971 GCF_002413585.1 Paracoccus sp. UBA5162 | reverse complement strand
GCGGGAAAGCCGGCGAAAGTCGCGCTCACCGCCGTCATGCGCAAGCTCCTGATCCTCGCAAACGCCCTGATCAGGGATGACCGAAAATGGGCCGAAACCGCCCCTTGATCAAAACGGATAAATTCTGCATCAATCCGCGGCGGCGGGCGGCTGCGGGATTTCGGCGGCCGGTGCCTGGCCATCGCCCTGCGCTGACGGCAACGGCACCTGTCCGGCACCGTCGCCCAGCCTCTCGTCCAGCCGCAACACCAGATCGGCGGTAATGTCGATGGCGTCGAGCGAGACGAAGACGGTGCGGCGGTCCAGAACGGCCACCGCGCGGCGATCCTGCATCATCTCGCCCATGACCGGCAGCGCGGCGCGATAGAAGGCGCTGCGGTCCGCCTCGGCCCAATCGTTCAGCGCCTGCACCGCCTGTGCGCGTTCGCGCCGGACCCGCGTGGCGCGTTCGTCGAACGCCTCGGCCTGCTTGCGAAACTCGGCCGGATCCAGCGTTTCGCGACGGCTGGTCAACGCCGCCTCTTCATCGGATAACTGCGCGGCCAGCCTTTCGTTCTCGGCGGCGATCTTGCCGCCCTCCTCTTCCAGGACGGATTGCGTGCGACGGCCCCAGGCCGAGCCGGTGAACAAGGTGTTCTGATCCACGGTCAGGATCGGCGCAGCCACCATCTGCGGCGAATCCGGCGGCGTCTCGATGGTGCGCGTCGGCATCCCGCCTTCCGCACCGGCCCCGTCGGCCGGGGCGATCCGGTCCACGGGTGCGATGGGCTGGGCGGGCACGGAGGGCGCCGGATCCTGCGCTGATGCGCCCCCGGCCCATGCCATGCCCAGAAACAGGGCCGCCAGCAGGACGACAGGGCGCGCCCGTCCCCGCATCAGAACCGGGTCGAGATGGTCAGGTCGAAATTCTGATCCTTGTCGTAATCCTCTTTGCGAACCGCCTTGGAGAAGTTGAACCGCAAGGGGCCGATCGGGGTGGTCCAGAAGACAGAGGCGCCGATGGCGGCGCGAACCCGCATACTGTCGTCGACTTCGGACCCGTCGCTGCCGGTCCTTGTGTCCAGCCCCCAGACCGAGCCGATATCGGCAAAAAGGCCGCCCGTGATGCCGTATTCCTCGGGCAGGCCCAGCGGGAACTGCGCTTCGGCGCGCGCGGCCCAGTAATACTTGCCGCCGAGCGCGTCCTGATTCGGGGCCGACAGGTCACGCGGACCGATGCCGTTCGGCTCGAAGCCGCGCACCTTGCCGCCGCCGCGGAACCGGTCCAGAATCCAGGACGAGTAATCGCCATAGCTGTAGACACCGCCGGCCTCGATCTCGGCGCGGAGGGTGACCTCCTCGCGCCAGGCATTGCTTTCCACACCGGCCAGCGCGGTGCTGGTGACCGTCTTCACGTCGCCGCCCAGCCCCGCGAAATCCTGCGAGAACCGAAGCTTGTAGCTTGTCAGGGGATCAAGACCGGCCACCCGCGTATCCCACAGGTAGGTGTAGCCCGCCGCTGAACTCAGACGCGTGCCCTGTTCGTCCTGAAGAATGACGGAACTGTCGTCGCTGACATTGTTCAGACGGTTCTGTTCCAGTCGATACCGCAGTTCCAGCCGGCCATTGGCCGAAATCGGAAACTCGATCGACGGCTGGACCGAGATCGTGCGGGTGTCGTAGTCCGAATTCAGGTTGCTGGTTTCGTTATAGCGCGCGGTGAAGCCGAATTTCAGATCGCGACCCAGGAAATAGGGTTCGACGAAGTTGATCAGACCCTCGCGGTCGCCCGACGCGGTGGAAATGGTCAGGCCCAGCGTCTGCCCGCGACCCAGGAAGTTGGTCTCGTTCAGCGAGGCGTTGAGGCCGAAGCCGGAATTGACACCGTAGGATGCGCCGAAGGACAGAGAGCCAGTGGGCTGTTCCTCGACATTCACATCCACGATCACCTGTTCGGCGCTGCTGCCCTGCCGGCTGTTGACCTGCGCATCCGAGAAATAGCCAAGCGCGCGGATGCGTTCGGCGGCATTGCGGATCTCGCGCGGGTTGAACGGATCGCCCTCGACCGTGGTGAATTGCCGCCGGATCACCCGGTCCAGCGTGGTCGTGTTGCCCTCGATGTCGATGCGTTCCACGAAGATGCGCGGGCCGCGCGTCAGCGCAAAGGTCAGATCCAGCGTCTGCGTCTGCGGATTGCGCGTCACCCGCGGCTCGATATTGACGAAGTTCAGCCCCTGCTGGATCGCCACCGTTTCCATCCGCCGGATGGTGTTGTCGATGGCGGCGGGGTTGTAGACATCGCCGCCGCCGACACGGTTCTGCGCCGCAAAGGGTGCGGCATCAACGCCTGCGATCTCGGAGATCGTGCTTACGTTGCGGAACCGGTAGCGCGGGCCTTCCTGGATGTTGAAGGTGATGTAGAAGGCATCGCGTTCGCGGGCGATTTCCGGCGCGACGCCCTGCACCTTGAAATCGGCATAACCGCGCGAGCGGTAGAAATCGGTCAGAAGCTGTTCGTCCAGCGGAATCCGTTCCGGCGCGAAGGTATCGGCGCGGATGAAGGTGCGCAGGATACCCGCCTGCTTGGTTTCCAGCACCTGCCGCAAGCGACGGTCCGAAAAGGCGCGATTGCCGGTAAAGCTGATGCGCTCGATCTCGGTGACGTCGCCTTCGCGGATCTCGAAGACCAGATCGACGCGGTTGCCGCTGCGCCGGATGATGCGCGGATCGACGCGGGCGGCCAGACGGCCCCGGCTGGCATAGGCCTGCGCGATGTTCTGCGCGTCCTGGATGGCCTGGCTGGGCTGATAGACCCGGCGCGACTGGCTTTGCGCGATCTGGGCCAGTTCGTCATCCTTGAGGCGGCGGTTGCCCTCGAAGCTGATCTGGTTGATTGTCGGATATTCCGAAACGGTGATGATCAGGGTGCCGCCCTGCGGAACGATCTCGACCGTCTCGAACAGACCGGAATTCTGCAACCGTTGCAGCGCATCGTTCAACTCGCCGGCCGAGACGTTCTGGCCGCGCGCGATATTGGCATAGGACAGGACCGTGGCCGGTTCGATCCGCTGCGTGCCCTGAATTCGCACGTCGTTGAAGACATAGGCCACAGCCGCATTGGGCACCAGTGCCGCCGGTGTCGCGATCGTCAAGGCCGTGACCAGCGCAACCGCGCCCTTGCCCAGTTTCCGTGTCATTGCCGCCCCTCTATGTTCCAGCCTGCGGACGCGCCTTTTCTGGCGCCTTCTTTCTGTTGCGTGTTTTCACGCCCTCTTGGCCAAATCTTGTGCCCGAAACGCCCGGCCCTGTCAAAAGCGCATCGCGCCCTAGGGGCAGAAAAGATCGTTCGTGAGGCCGAAAATCATCAGCGCCAGCACCGCCGCCATGCCCGCCGCCGTCAGCAGGTTCAGCGCCCGGTCCGAGGGTGGGCGTCCGGTGAGGGCCTCCCACGCATAGAACATCAGGTGCCCGCCATCCAGGACCGGGATCGGCAGCAGGTTCAGAAACCCGATCGCCGCCGACAGGACCGCGATCCACCACAGGAAACTGGCGCCGCCGGCGCTGGCCGCCTGGCCGGTGCTTTCGGCGATGCTGATCGCGCCGCCCAGATTGCAGCCGCCGATCTGGCCCGAGATCATCGCCCACAGCCCCGCCAGCGATGACACGATGATCCCCCAGGTCTGCATCACCCCCAGCCACAGCGATTCCAGCGGGCCCGCGCGACGCATCGCAGGCTCGAAGAAACTGCCGCCACCGGTGACGCCGATCAACCAGCGCCGTTCGTATCCGCCGCCCGCAGAGGGCAGATCCTGCATCCGCGGAATCAGCGTATAGCTGGCGGTGCCCTGGCCGGACCGCCAGACCTGCAACTGGATCGGATCGCCCTCGGCAGCCTCGACCGCCTCGCGCATCTGGGTAAAGCGGGTGATCGGCTTGCCCTCGATGCTGATCACCACGTCACCGGCCATCAGCCCGGCATCGGCTGCGGCGCCGCGCGGGGCGACGCCGCTGATCCGCGCCGGCATCGGATCCGGGCCGGTCACCGTCACCTCGGCGCCGTCGCGGATCACGGTCCAGTCCTGCTGCGGCGCGATGGGCAGGTCCTGCGCCGCCTGGCCCAGATCGGCCCAGGTCTCGACCGGCTGGCCACCCAGGGCGACGATGCGGTCGCCGGGGCGCAAGCCGTTCATCACGCCCGGCGGCACCTCGCTGACGGCACCGACCTCGACCCGATCGGCAGGCAGGCCCTGAAACAGCGCGAATCCGCCGAAGATCAGGATCGACAGGACAAAGTTGAAGACCGGTCCGGCCAGAAGCGTCGAAAACCGCGCCCAGAGCGGCGCACCCGACAGCGTCTGCCGCCGCAAGGCCGGATCGACCCGCGACCCGGAACCGGCGCTGGCCGCATTCTCGTCGCCCAGAAAGCGGACATAGCCTCCCAGCGGAATCGCCGCGACCTGCCAGACGGTGCCGTGACGATCCCGGCGCGCGATCAGGCGCGGTCCGAAGCCGACCGAAAAGACCTCGGCCCTGATTCCCGACAGCCGGCCGATGATGTAATGGCCGTATTCATGGACCGTCACGATCACCACCAGTGCGACCACGAAAGCCGCCAGCGTCCACAAGGTGCCCCCGAATAAGGGGATCAGATCGGTCATGCGGCGGCCCTTCCTCTTGCCTCGCGGTCCCAGTCGAGGACCGTTTCCAGATCGGCGGCATCATCGCCGAAACCGGCGCGCCCCGACAGCGCCTCCAAGGTCATTTCCACGCGAGGCGCCATTTGCGTGAATCCGATGCGCCCGGCGATGAAATCGTCCAGCGCCTGCTCCTTGGCGGCATTGAACACCGCCCCCGCCATACCGCCCGCCGACATCACCTCGCGCGCCAGGCGCAGCGCGGGCCAGCGCGTCTCGTCGGGTTCGCGGAAGGTCAGGCTTCCGATCCGCGCCAGATCCAGCGCGGCAACCGGCAGCGGTGCACGGTCGGGCCAGTTCAGCGCATAGCCGATCGCGTGTCGCATGTCGGGCGCCCCCAGATGCGCGATCGTGCCGCCATCGACATGGCTGACCATGGCGTGAACGATCGATTCCGGATGGACCAGCACCTTGATCCGATCTGGTCCAAGACCGAAAAATTCTTTCGCCTCTATGACTTCCATCGCCTTGTTGAACATGCTTGCGCTGTCGATGGTGATCCGCTGGCCCATGGCCCAATTGGGATGGGTCGAGGCCTGAGCCACCGTCGCGGCCGCCAGCCGTTCCAGTGGCCAGTCCCGGAAGGCGCCGCCCGAGGCGGTGATGGTCACAACCTCGACATGCTCAAGGTTTTCCGATCCAAGAGCCTGAAAAATGGCAGAATGTTCGGAATCGACCGGCAGGATTCTCGCTCCGCTTCGGGTCGCCGTGCGGTGGATCAGCGGGCCGGCACAAACCAGCGATTCCTTGTTGGCCAGGGCCAGAATCCCGCCCTGAGCCAATGCCGTCAGGCCCGGCACCAGCCCGGCCGCGCCGATGATCGCCGACAGGATCCAGTCGGCGGGGCGCGCGGCGGCCTCGGCCAGCGCCCGCGCGCCCGCCGCCGTCTGAATCCCGCTGCCCGCAAGCGCGTCGCGCAGATCGTCCAGCAGATCCTCGTGCGCGGTCACGGCGATCTCGGCCCGCAACTCGCGCGCCATGCGCGCGAGGCGCGCGATGTTGCGCCCGCCGGTCAGCGCGACGACGTGATAGGCCTCGGCCCCGCCGGCGCGCCGGATCAGATCAACACCGTTGCAGCCGACCGAGCCGGTCGCCCCGAAGATCGAAATGCGTCGCATGGGTCAGGTCACCGCCGGCAGGCTGTTCAGAAGCCCGATCAGCATGGCCGCCAGAACCGCGCCTGTCACTGCGTCGAAACGATCCATGAAGCCGCCGTGACCCGGAATCAGGTTCGAACTGTCCTTGACCCCGGCGCGTCGCTTCAGCCAGCTTTCGGCGATATCGCCCATTTGCCCGGCGAAACAGACCAGCGGAGAAACCCATAGCAAGGTCGCGTCGCCGCGCCCCGAAAGCCAGATCAGCGCACCCAGAACGACCGCGCCGATCCAGCCCGCGATCGTGCCCGACCAGGTTTTCTTCGGGCTCAGAGACGGCCAGAATTTCGGCCCGCCCAGAATGCGGCCGAAAAAATAACCCGCCGTGTCCGAAACGATCACGATGCCCATCAGCCACATCACGAATCCCAGACCGAATTCCTCGCGGAACGAGACCAGACCATAGGCCACCAGCAGGATCGCGATGCCGAAGATCGCATAGGTCGGCCGGTCGCGACGCGCGGCGCCGGGAAGCCCGGCAAGAAGAGGCAGCAGCAAGGCCAGCGATGCGAAGGGCGAAAAGGCAACAAGGGCGATGAACTGGGCCAGCCCGGCGATCACGGCCAGCGACACGGGGCGCCAGCGGCCGAAGGCGGTCAGGTGCATCTCGGGGTGGCGCCAGCCCGTCATCGCCGCCAGTTCCCAGAACGTGATGGCCGAGATCAGTGACATGCCCAGCCGCAACCAGACACCCTGCGCCACGGCCAACATCACGCCGATCCCCAGCAGCACAGCGGTCGAGGCGATACGGCGCGACAGGTCAGCCCATTTGCCCTTCGCGGCGGGCAGCCCGGGCCTTGTCCCCGCGCCCGGACTCATACGCCCCCGAAACGGCGGTCGCGCAGGCCGAACCGGTCCAGAATCGCGGCCAGATGGTCGGGCGAGAAATCGGGCCACAATGTCGGCGTGAATTCATATTCCGAATAGGCTGCCTGCCATGGCAGGAAATTCGAGGTCCGCGTCTCGCCACTGGTGCGGATGACCAGATCGGGATCGGGATGGCCGGCCGTGTCCAGACAGGCATGAAGATCGTTTTCCGTCGGCTCGGCGACCTCGCCCTGGGCAACCTTGCAGGCCAGCTTGGTGGCCGCGCGCAGCAATTCGTCGCGCCCCCCGTAATTGATCGCCACGGTCAGGTTCAGCCGCGTGTTGCCCGCCGTCCGTGCCTCGATCGAGGACATCAGCGCCTGCAACTTGCCGTCCAGCCGATCCCGGCCGCCGATGAAGCGCAGCCGCACGCCCTCGGCCGACATGCCTTCGGCCTCACGCTCGATATAGCGGCGGAAGATCTTCATCAGACCCAGCACCTCCTCGGTCGAGCGTTTCCAGTTCTCGGTCGAGAAGGCATAGACGGTCAGCCAGTTCACGCCCAGATCCGGGCAGGCGCGGACGATTTGCTTGACGCGCTCGGCCCCGCGCCGGTGCCCGACCAGGCGCGGCCAGCCGCGATCGGTCGCCCAGCGGCCGTTTCCGTCCATGATGATGGCGACATGACGCGGTCTCTGACTGGATCCGCCCGTGTTCAATGCCTGTGCTGTATCCGCGGCCATGTCCCGTGCCTCAGACCTGCATGATCTCGGCCTGCTTGGCCTCCAGCGCCTCGTCCACCTGGCCGATCATCTTGTCGGTCAGCTCCTGCACCGCGGTTTCCCAGAACTTCTGATCATCCTCGGGCATTCCCTCGGCCTTGCCCTTCTTGACCTGATCCATGCCGTCGCGGCGCACGTTGCGGATCGCGACGCGCGCGTGTTCGGCATATTGCGCCGCGACCTTGGTCAGTTCCCTGCGCCGCTCCTCGTTCAGTTCCGGGATCGGCAGCATGATGATCGTGCCGTTGGTCTGGGGATTGATGCCGAGACCGCTTTCGCGGATCGCCTTTTCGGCCTTGCCGACCATCGACTTGTCCCAGATGTTGATGGTGACCATCCGCGGCTCGGGGACGTTGACGGTGCCAAGCTGGTTGATCGGCGTCATCTGGCCATAAGCCTCGACCTGCACCGGCTCGACCATCGAAGCCGAGGCGCGACCGGTCCGCAGGCTGCCGAATTCGTGGCGCAGCGAATCCATCGCGCCCTTCATCCTCCGTTCCAGGTCGTCGATGTCGATTTCGATATCCTCTGCCATGTGGCACTGCCTCTGCGTAGAATTTTCACCGCTTGTAACCGCATTGCCGGGCCTTGGCAAAGCATTTGCCCGAAGGTCAGGCGGCATCGCGCCGGCGACCGGCCAGCCCGCGGGCGACCTTTTCGACCCCGCCGCCGGCCGCCGCCGGATCGCGGCTCAGGGGAAATTGCACATCGCCGCGATCCACATGCCGGGGGGTCAGCTATGAACGCGGGTATAGGTGCCGCGACCTTCCAGGATCGCCCTGAAGCCACCAGGCTCGTCCAGCGAGAAGACGACGATCGGCAGCCGGTTGTCGCGGGCCAGCGCGATGGCCGAGGCATCCATCACGCCCAGATGCTTTTGCAGCACCTCGTCGTAGCTGACCTCGCCATAGCGTTTGGCATCGGGGAATTTCTTCGGATCCTTGTCATAGACGCCATCCACCTTGGTGCCCTTGAAGATCGCCTCGCAATTCATCTCGTTGGCGCGCAGGGTCGCGGCGGTGTCGGTGGTGAAATAGGGATTGCCGGTGCCGGCGGCAAAGATCACGACGCGGCCCTTTTCCAGATGTCGGATGGCACGCCTGCGGATATAGGGTTCGCAGACTTCGTCCATGCGGATGGCGCTGATGACGCGGCAATGCAGGCCCTTGGCTTCCAGCGCCGATTGCATGGCCAGCGCATTCATCACCGTGGCCAGCATCCCCATGTAATCGGCGGTCGTCCGCTCCATCCCCTGCGCGCTGCCTTGCAGGCCGCGGAAGATGTTGCCGCC
>NZ_DHXG01000055.1:71176-89056 GCF_002413585.1 Paracoccus sp. UBA5162 | reverse complement strand
GCTTTGCAATGCCAAACCGTTGATCACGGTGGCCAGCATCCCCATGTAATCGGCGGTCGTCCGCTCCATCCCCTGCGCGCTGCCTTGCAGGCCGCGGAAGATGTTGCCGCCGCCGATGACCATGCAGACCTCGACGCCCATCTTCTGAACCGATTCGACCTCGTTGGCGATACGCGCGACGGTCGGCGGGTTCAGACCGAAGCCCTGGTCGCCCATCAGCGCCTCGCCCGAGATCTTCAGCATCACGCGGCCATACTGCGCGGGCGCTGCGCCCTTCTCTTCGGTCATGTCCGATCCTTCCTGAATGCGGCTGCTACTGGGCTGATAGCGCGGCCGATAATGGGGCTGATGGGGCGGGTCGCTTTCATCGCCGCGCAAAATGTCGCAAAAGGCGGGCGTGTTCAACCGGCCAAGGACCGCCCGGCGATGTCCCGCCTTGATCAGATCGACGCCGAGCGCCACCTGCTGATCGCGGGGCCGACCGCCAGCGGCAAATCCGCGCTTGCGCTGCAGGTGGCCGAGCGGCAGGGCGGGCTGATCGTCAATGCGGATGCGATGCAGGTCTGGTCCTGCTGGCGCGTTCTGACGGCGCGCCCCTCGGCCGCCGACGAGGCCGCGGCACTCCATGCGCTTTATGGTCATGTCACGCCGGATCGCAGCTATTCGGTCGGCGACTGGCTGAAGGATGTCGGCCGGCTGACGGACCGAAGGCTGATCGTCGTCGGCGGAACCGGGCTTTACCTGACGGCCCTGACGCGGGGTCTGGCCTATGTGCCCCCCGTCCCGCCTGAAATCAGGTTCGAGGGCGATGCCCTGGTGGCAGGCAAGGAAGGACTTGCGCGGATGATCGCGGGGCTGGATGCGCGGACCCGCGACCGGATCGACCTGCGCAATCCGGCCCGTGTCCAGCGCGCCTGGGAGGTCTGGCGCGCGACCGGTCGCGGGCTTGCGGAATGGCAGGCCGATACGCCGCCGCCCCTGATCACGCCCGCGCGCAGCCAGCGCCTTGTCGTCACCGCCGATCGCGACTGGCTGGCGGACCGGATCGCGCGGCGCTTCGATCTGATGATGGAACAGGGTGCCCTGGACGAGGTGCGCGCCATGCTGCCGCTGTGGGACATGTCCCGGCAATGGGCCCGCGCCATCGGCGCGCCGGAACTGGCGGCCAGCCTGCGCGGCGAAACCGATCGGGCCGAGGCCGTGCAGCGCGCGGTGATCGCCACCCGCCAATATGCCAAGTCGCAGCGCATCTGGTTTCGCAGTCGAATGCATGACTGGCAACCGTGGCCCGCCGGAGAATCCCCTTGATATCGCTTGAATTGTATCGAACCGAGGATTGAAAACGCCACGAAAACAGGCCATTCTACCTATGGTTGTTTACTCTTGGTGAGGTCTGTCGGTGAATCTGTCCCAAGCCGGCGAAACGGTTCGCTTTCCCTTCACGTCCCCCGGCTTCAAAGGCGTCGCGGCGTTTCCCGCCACGCCTGCACCGATCGAGGATTCCGATGCCCCCCGGCGCCGGCGGCAGGGGGGATGGCAGGCCGGGCGCCGGCCGGCCGCGCATCGCCCGCTGAAACTGCTGCCGCTGGCCAGCTTCGTCTGGGGCAGCGATGGCACCCCGCCGCGCCCGCAGATCCGCAGCGATCACGTGATCCTGTGGGTGATGTCGGGACGGGTGCGGCTGCGCTTTCCGGCACGGGACCAGACGCTTGGGGCGGGCGATCTGCACTATATCCCCGCCGGAACCGCCTTCGCGGCCCTGCCCGGCCCGGACGACCAGGGTCATGTCGCCATCCTTCCGCGCGGCCTTGCCGAACTGGCCTGGCCCTGCCTGCCCACGGCGACGCTGGCCACCGAGATCGCCCTGGAGGGGCCACGATTGCTGACCATTCTGCGCGACCTCGCCGCCGCGACCGGCCCCGATGCCGGCGGGGTCGGGCTGCTGGCACGCTGCATCGCCGGGCTACCGCCTCGGGTCAGACGCGACAGCCACGCCGATGCGCTTGCATGCTCGCGGCCCGACATGTCGCTGATCGCCCGTTTCCGGGACCTGGTGCTGAGCCGGATGGGCAGCGACCAGTCCACCATCGCCGAGCTTGCGCGCGATCTGCATTGCAGCACCGGAGCACTGGATCGGGCCTGCCAGGCGACGCAGGGCTGTCGCGCCATCGACTTTGTCAACCGCCTGCGGCTGGAGCGCGCGTTCCAGGCCTTGCGCGACGGCCAGGAAAGCCCGGTCCGGATCGCCGAGCGCCTGGGCTATGTCAGCCATGCCCATTTCGCCCGCGCCTGCGTCGCCGCAACCGGCCGCACGCCCGAAATCTTCCGCGCTCAGTCCGGCTGATCGCCGCTTTCGGCATTTTCCCCGCCCCGGCCGCGAAAGCCGGTCGCGACCACGAATTTCTCGGATGAATCACTGCGGCTGGCCGGCGGCTTGACGTTGGCGACCTTGGAAAAGCTGCGCTTCAGCAAAGCCTGCATTTCGGATTCCGCACCGCCTGCCAGCACCTTGGCCACGAAGGTTCCGCCGGGTTCAAGGATGTCCAGCGCCAGTTGCGCGGCGGCTTCCACCAGCGCGACGATGCGCAGATGATCGGTGCCCTTGTGCCCCGACGCAGAGGCCGCCATGTCGGACATGACCACATCGGCGGACCCGCCCAGCCAGTGCTTGACCTTGTCGTCGGCGCCGTCCGACAGGAAATCGAGCTGATGAATCTCGGCCCCGGCGATGGTATCGACCTCTTGCAGATCGATGCCGATGACGCGCCCCACGGCCTTGCCCGATTGGTCGCCCAGGGCGTTCACCCGGTCCACCGCGACCTGACACCAGCCGCCGGGTGCGCAGCCCAGATCGACCACCCGTGCGCCGGGCAGCAGAAACCGATACTTGTCGTCCAGTTCCAGGATCTTGTAGGCCGCCCGCCCGCGAAAGCCATCGCGCCTGGCGCGGGCCACATAAGGGTCGTTCAACTGCCGTTCCAGCCACAATTTCGAAGACAGCTTGCGCCCCTTGGCGGTCTTGACCCGCACCTTGAGGTCGCGCTGGCCGCGTCCGCTGGTCTTGCCCGCGCGGCTGCCGGGTTCTTTCGCCATCATGCCACTCCGTTCAGCCCATCCGGCGTCAGCACCCCATCGCGCACCATCTGGGCATAAAGCAACCCTTCCCGCAGCCCGCGATCGGCGACCGACAGCTTGTCGGTGGGCCAGACCCGCATCAGCGTCTGAAGAATCGCCACCCCCGACATGATCAGCGCATGGCGTTCACGGCCGATACGCGGATCGGCCCGCCGCCCTTCGGGACCAAGCGTCAGATAGGAATGGATCACCTTGTCGATCTGGGCGCTGCTCATTTCCAGCCCGTCCACCTTGGTCCGGTCATAGCGTCTGAGCCCCAGAAAGGACGCCGCCACCGTCGTCACCGTCCCCGAGGTGCCGATGATCTGGAAACCCTCCTCGGGCGAGCCATCCGCATAGGGGGCGAAATCGGCCAGCATTTCCTCGAAATACCAGCTCATCAGCGCGAAGCGGCCCTGATCGTCTTCGACATCGGCGAACTGGTCGCGCAGCGTGGCCACGCCCAACGGCACGCTGATCCAGTCCACCACCCGCGCGCCGCCCGGCTGCGGCTTGGCGAAACCTTCCGACAGCCGCATGATCGCGCGCGGCCGTTCCTTGGGCTCGACATCTTCCAGATCGATCCAGACCAGTTCGGTCGAGCCGCCGCCGATATCGACGACCATCAGCGTCTCGGTCTTCTGGCTGACCAGCGGCGCGCAGGAAATCACCGCCAGCCGGGCCTCTTCCTCGGCATCGATGATCTCGACCGGCAGGCCGGTCTCGCGGCGGATGCTGCGCAGGAAATCGCGGCTGTTGCGCGCGCGCCGGCAGGCCTCGGTCGCGACCAGGCGCATGTTGCGAACCCGATGCTGATCCAGCTTGCGCCGGCATACCTGCAGGGCGTGAACGGTGCGCGCCATCGAACCGCGGGACAGCCGCCCCGAAGCCTCCAGCCCCAGACCAAGCTGAACCGGCTTGGAAAAGCTGTCGATGACCTGAAACTGACTGCCGCGCGGTCGCGCAATCAGCATCCGGCACGAATTTGTGCCGAGGTCGAGGGCAGCATACAGTGCCCCTTCCTCGGGTTGTCGGGTGCCTGACGGCTCGACCGTATTTTTCGGGAACGCGTCCGCACCCGCAGGACGCCTGGGCGTCATGACACACGCCCTCCGATGACAAGTTGTCCGAAAGGTAGCCTGCCGCCCGCCTGCGATCAAGGGTGCGCCGCCACGCGAGAGCGGCGTTTCGGGCGCCAGTTTGCGACACAGGTCGCAAATCCCCCGCGCCATGGTCGCAAATGCGCGGCGCGGCGGCGCGATCCGTGGCTATGAGGGGGCGAGACGGAGGACGCCGACGATGGCCGATGTGACGCTGGTTCTGTGGCGCGATATTCCCGCGCAGGTGCTGCAAGGCAAGGGCCGGGGCGCGGTTCGGATCACGCTGGACGAGCGGTTCGAGCAGGCGATCGACCGGGCGGCAATGAAGGCGGGGCTTTCGGGCACCGACGATTATCTGGGCGAATGGCGGCGCGAGACGGTTCAGGCCGAGGATGCGCAGGCGCTGGCGACACGGATCGAGACGGAATACGACACCGCCCGTCTGCGCGACCTGATCGCGTCGGGCGGGCGCAAGGATTGACGACACGTTTTGGCAGGAGGCAGGACAAGATGGCCCTGATGCAATTCCGGACCCCTTCGCGCAGCGCGGCCCCGATGGCGGCCTTCCTGCAAGGCGCCTCGATCGAGGTGATGCCACGCACTGCTGCGGGCGTTTCCGATCTGCGCGACCGTCTGCCCGCCGGAACGCTGGTCTTCGTGGCCCATATCGATGGCACCGCGCCCGCCGACATGCAGGCCACCGTCGCCCGTCTGGCGCGCGACGGCTTTCGGCCGGTGCCGCATGTCCCGGCCCGAATCGTTCCCAGCCGCGCGGCGCTGAACGAATGGGTCGCCGGCTATCGCGATGCGGGCGCCGAGGGCGCGCTGCTGCTGGGCGGCGGTCTGTCTGCGCCGAAGGGAGAATTCCGCGATTCGATGCAATTGCTGGAGACCGGCCTTTTCGGCGATTTCCGCCATTTGTTCATCGCCGGCCACCCCGAGGGCAACCGCGACATCGACCCCGATGGCGGCGAGGCCGAAGTGATGCGCGCTTTGCGCTGGAAAGCCGATTTCGCCGCCCGCACCGATGCCGACATGCAGATCGTGACCCAGTTCGCCTTCGAGGCGCAGCCCTGCATCGACTGGGCCGGACGCCTTCGCGCGGCGGGTATCGACATGCCCATCCGCATCGGCGTCGCCGGCCCGGCCAAACTGCAGACCATGCTGAAATTCGCCATCATGTGCGGCGTCGGCCCCAGCCTGCGGGTTCTTCAGCGCCGCGCCCGCGACGTGACCAAGCTGCTGCTTCCCTATGAGCCGACCGATTTCGTCGGCGCTCTTGCCCGCGCCAGGCAGGACGATCCCGACTTTCCCATCGCTGCCGCGCATGTCTTCCCGCTGGGTGGCATCGCCGCCTCGACCGACTGGCTGTCGCGCGCCCGCGGCGAATAGGAAGGCACGCCCATGACCCGCACCGTTCTGGAATCCGCCACCAAGACCGTCATCATCGGCTTTGACGAGCCGTTCTGCGTGATCGGCGAACGCATCAACCCGACCGGCCGCAAGAAGCTGGCGGCGGAACTGGAGGCGGGCGATTTCTCGACCGTGGAACGAGACGCGCTGGAACAGGTGGCCTGCGGGGCGATGGTGCTGGATGTGAATTCCGGCGCGGTCTTCACCAACAGGATGGCCGAAGACCCGCGCTATGCCGACAACAATTTCGTGGAACCGGTGCTGATGCCCGAACTGATCGCGCGCGTTCAGGCGCTGGTCGATGTGCCCTTGTGCATCGACAGCTCGGTTCCCGGCGCGCTGAAGGCGGGGTTGGAGACCTGCAACGGCCGCCCGCTGCTGAACAGCGTGACCGGCGAAGAGGAACGTCTGGAACTGGTCCTGCCGCTGGTCAAGCAATACAACGTGCCCGTCGTGGCGATCAGCAACGACGATACCGGCATCAGCGAAGACCCCGAGGTGCGCTTCGCCGTGGCCAGAAAGATCGTCGAGCGCGCCGCCGATTTCGGCATCCCGGCCCATGACATCGTCGTCGATCCTCTGGTCATGCCGATCGGCGCGATGGCGACGGCCGGCCGACAGGTCTTCGCCCTGATCCGCCGCCTGCGCGACGAGCTTGGCGTGAACACCACCTGCGGGGCCAGCAATATCAGCTTCGGCCTGCCCCACCGCCACGGCGTCAACGCGGCCTTCCTGCCGATGGCCATCGGCGCGGGCATGACCAGCGCCATCATGAACCCGGTCCGCATGGTCGAGATGGAGGCGATCCGCGCCGCCAACATGCTGATGAACCACGATCCCAATGGAGGCGAATGGATCCGCTTTGCCCGCGTGATCGAGGCGGTCGGGGCCGGCGCGACCTATGCCGAAGCCAGCAAGGCCGCCGCCGGCACCGGTACCAGCGGCAGCCGTCGCGGCGGGCGCCGGGCGCGGGGCTGACCGCGCCGCGGCCGATCACTCCATATGCACCGGCTCGGCCGCGCCCCTGGGGGCCTGTCCGGGCTTTCGCAGCAGCAGCACGATCGGAAACACCACCACGGTCAGCAGCATCATCAGCATGAAGTTGTCGATATAGGCGATCATCGCGGCCTGTTGGCTGACCAGCATGTCGGCGATGCTGGCTGTCAACGGATTGCCCGACAACAGCCCCGCAAGCTGCAGGCGGACCTGCGGCGACCCGGCCGTCAGGCTGCTGGCGATTTCCTCGTGGTTGATCACGCTCATCCGCGCCAGAACCGTCGTGACCAGCGATATCCCGACGCCCGACCCGACATTGCGCACAAGGCTGAACATCGAGGTCGCGTCGCCCCGGAACCTGGCGGCGATCGTGGCGAAGGTCAGCGTGGACAGCGGCACGAAGACAAAGCCCAGCCCGAAGCCTTGCAGGATCCCCGACAGGATGATCGGGCGCGCGTTCATCTGTGTCTCGAAGCCGGTCATCATGTACAGCGACAGCGCCGTCATGGCGAGGCCGAAGACCACCAGCAGGCGGGCGTCGTATCGCGCCACCAGGCGTCCCACCAGCACCATGGACAGCATCGTGCCGACGCCTCGCGGGGCCATGACCAGGCCGGTCGAGATCACCGGATAGCCCATCAGCTTTTGCAGCAGCGGCGGCAGCAGCGCGAGACCGGAAAACAGCGTCATCCCGATCACGAAGATGAAGATCAGCCCCATGACAAGATTGCGGTCGCGGAACATGCCCAGATTGATGAAGGGATCCTCGGCGGTCAGGCAATGGATCACAAAGACCCACAGCCCCGAGATCGCCAGCGCCAGGTAAAGCCAGATCTCGGCCGACTGGAACCAGTCCACCGATTGCCCGCGATCCAGCAGCATCTGCAAGGCGCCGACCGCCAGAGCCAGCATCGCGAAGCCGAACACGTCGAAGCGGCGGGCGCGGGTTTCCTCGCGCGGCATGAAGATCAGCACCCCGGTCAGCGCGATCAGGCCCACCGGCAGGTTGACAAAGAAGACATAGCGCCAGTTGAAGACTTCGGTGAGCCAGCCGCCCAGCGTCGGACCGATGATCGGGCCGACCATGATCCCCGCGCCGTAGATCGCCATCGCCTGCCCGATCTTCTCGCGCGGGTTGATGTCCAGCAGCACCGACTGCGCCAGCGGGATCAGAACCGCTCCGGTGATGCCTTGCAGAACGCGGAAAAGCACCATCTCGGGCAGGCTGGTCGACAATCCGCAGGCAACCGAGGTCAGGACGAAGCCCGCGATGGCGGCGGCGAAAACCATGCGCCGGCCGAACCGGTCGGCGGCCCAGCCGGTCAGCGGCGTGGCGATGGCAGCGGCCACGATATAAGAGGTCAGCACCCAGGTGCTTTCCTCCTGCGTGGCGCCCAGACTGGCCGCCATGTGCGGCAGCGCGACATTGGCGATGGTGGTGTCCAGCACCTGCATCACGGTCGCGATGATGATCGCGGCCGTCAGCCAGCCCGGCGCCGCCACGCGCAGGTTGGGTGCGGACAGGACGGGCGCGGCGCTCATCTCAGCTGGTCCAGGCGGCTCTTGCCGGTATCGATAGAGACCCGGGCCGAAAAGCCGTTGCGCAGAACGCCCGCAGGCGCGCCGTCAAGCTGGATGCGCACGGGCAGACGCTGAACCACCTTGACCCAGTTGCCGGTCGCATTCTGCGCCGGGATCAGCGAGAACTGCGATCCGGTCGCGGCGCCGATGCTGCCCACCTTGCCGCGCAATTCCAGATCGGGATAGGCATCGAGTTCGACCGAGACGGGCTGACCGGTCCGGATCCCCTGAAGCTGGGTCTCCTTGAAATTCGCCTCGATCCAGGTGTCGTTGGCATCGACCAGGGTGGCGATCCCCGATCCGGCCTGCACGAACTGGCCGACATTCAGGCTGCCGACCTGGGCCACGGTGCCGGAAACCGGCGCGTCGATCCGGGTCTTGGCCAGGTCGCGACGGGCCGCGTCCAGTCGCGCGATGGCGGCGCGAACGGCGGGCAGATCGTCGGTCTGTGCCGTCGGATCGCCGCCCAGGGCCGCCGCCGCCGCATCGCGCTGACGCCGGGCGATGGCGACATCGTTGCTGGCATTGCGCGTGGCCACGGTCGCGTCATCCAGCGAAGCGGCGGAATTGACGCCCCGCTTGACCAGCGCCTGCCGGCGTTCCTGTTCACGATTCTGCACCTCGAGGATACTCCGGGCCGCCTCGAGCTGCGCCTCGGCCGTGGCATAGGCGGCGCGCTGCTGTTCGACGGCCAGCCGCGCCGACGCCAGCGCCGCCTCGGCCTGTGCCACCGCGATCCGGTAAGGTTCGGGATCCAGCCGGAAGATCGGCGCGCCGGCCGCGATCTGCTGGTTTTCGGTCACATCAACCTCGGTGATGCGACCGCTGACATCGGCCGAGACCGGAATCATCGGCTGATGCACATAGGCATTGTCGGTCGTCACGTAGCGCCCGCCCGTCAGCCAGTAACCGCCCCCGGCCAGCACCAGCGCCAGAGGCACCGCAGCCATCAGCATCCGCCGCCGCCCCTTGCGCCTTTTCGGCACAGGCGCGGCCTGCGCCGCGACCGCCGCACTTGCGGGCACGGCCTCGGCATCCTTCATCTTTCCCGTCTCGGCATTCATCCCGTTCGCCCTTTCCGTCACGGCCGATCCTGAAGGTTCGCGATGACCTGCCCAAGCAGATCGGCCAGCATTGTCCTGTCATCCTCGGCCAGCCCGGCCAGCGCCCGCCCCAGGATGCCCGAAGCCGTCTCGCGCATCCGGTCCAGCAAAACCGCGCCCTGCGGCGTCACGCGCACAAGCTTGGCGCGGCTGTCGCCGGGATCGGGTTCGCGACGGATGAAGCCCGCGCCCTCCAGCCGTTCGGCCACATCGCTGACCGTCATCGCCGAGGCATTGATCGCCTTGCCAAGCGCCGCCTGCCGCAGCCCGTCCGGGTGCTGCGCAAGCTGGCCCATGACCCGCCACTGGGTCAGCGTCAGCCCCTCGGGGCCGGCCGCATGCTCGAATTCGCGGCGCAGCAGGGCTGCGGCCTCCTGCAACAGCAGACCGCAGCGCTTCTTGGCCTCGAACGACTCGCTTTGCGTTTTCATACGGGCACATATAATAAGTGTTCGTATAAAGAAAAGGAAAAAATGCACGTTCTGCAAAAGCGCGGTCGCGTGACTTCCGCCGCCGCGCGGATTATGGCTTGCGGAACCATCGGAATCGGAGGCTTTCGCCATGACGGACAAGGCACAAATCGGATTGATCGGCTTGGGCACCATGGGCGCGGCCCTGGCGCTGAACATCGCCGAGAAGGGCTTTCCCATCGCCGTCTGGAACCGCACGACCAGCGTCACGCACCGTTTCAAGGCCGAAGCGGCCGCGTTGGCGGACCGGGTGATTGCGACCGAAACCCTGGCCCAGCTGGTGGCCGCCATCCAGCCGCCGCGGGCCATCATCCTGATGGTGCCGGCCGGTCAGCCGGTGGACGATCAGCTTGAGGCGCTGAGCCCTTTGCTGGACGCCGAGGATCTGGTCATCGACGCCGGCAATGCCGATTTCCGCGACACCGACCGCCGCGCTGCCGCCGGCCTGCCCTTCCATTTTCTCGGCATGGGCGTATCGGGCGGCGAGGAAGGCGCCCGGCACGGCCCCTCGATCATGGGCGGTGGCACCCAGGCCGACTGGGACCGCGTGGCCCCGATCCTGACCGCCATCAGCGCCAAGGCGGAAGACGGCACCCCCTGCGCCGCGCGGATGGGCGATGCCGGGGCGGGCCATTTCGTCAAGATGGTCCATAACGGCATCGAATATGCCGACATGCAGATGATCGCCGAGATCTATGGCATCATGCGCGACGGGATGGGAATGGATGCCGCCGCGATCTCGGGGATCTTCGCGGGCTGGGACAAGGGCGTCCTGCAATCCTACCTCGTCGAGATTTCCGCCAGGGTCACGGCGGCCGCAGACAGCCATACCGGCAAGCCGGTCATCGACATGATCCTGGACCGCGCCGGCCAGAAGGGCACCGGTCGCTGGACCGCCATCGAAGCCCAGCATCTGGCGGCACCGATTCCGGTGATCGAGGCGGCGGTGATGGCGCGCAATGTTTCGGCCCGGCTGGAGGAACGGCGCAGCTGGCAGGACCGATTCGGCGCCGCGCCCCAGCCCTGCCGGATCGCGCCCGAGACGCTGGAAAAGGCACTGATCGCCGGCAAGATCCTGTGCTATGCGCAGGGCTTTTCGATGCTGGCGGCGGCTTCGGGCAAATTCGGCTGGACGCTGGAACTGCCGCAGATCGCGCGGGTCTGGCGGGCCGGCTGCATCATCCGGTCCGCGATGCTGAACGACATGGCAAAGGCGCTGAGCGAGGATCCCGGCCGCAATCTGGTCCTTGCCCCCGATTTCGCCCGGCTGGTCGCGGACGGTCTGCCGGCCTTGCGTCAGGTAGTGACCCAGGGTGTCGGCGCGGGCCATGCCCTGCCCGCCCTGTCGGCCGGTCTGATCTGGTTCGACATGATGCGCACCGCGCGCGGCACCGCCAACATGATCCAGGCGCAGCGCGATTTCTTCGGCGCCCACGGATTCGAGCGTGTGGACGGGATCGACGACAAGCACGGTCCCTGGGGCGCGTAAACCCTAGCGCGAGACGATATGGATCTCGCCGGTCGCCAGGACCGGCGAGGCGTCGAAACCATCCGCGTTCAGCATCGCGGCGGCGCGTTCCAGGTTGGCAATCAGCATCGCCTGTTCCCAATCGGCCATTTGCGCGAAGCTGCGCACGAAATGCTGTTGCAGCGCATCGGGGGCAGTCTGCAATGCCTGCCGACCCCGTTCGGTGATCACCACATTGGTCTGCCGGCGGTCGCTGTGCGACCGATGCCGCCCGGCATGGCCGCGCCGTTCGAGCTGATCGACCAGCGTCGTGACCGTCGCCTGGCTGACCCCCATCTGTCCGGCCAGAGCCGTCGGTGTGGCGCTGCCGCCCTCTCGTCCTTCGAGGATCTGCAGAACCCGCAGCTTGGCCGGGGTCAGGCCCGCGGCATGGGCCAGTTCCCGCTCATGCAGCTGCGTTGCACGCAAAATGCGGCGCAGCGCGATCAGCGCCTCGTCAACGCGATGAGGGTCGGCCTGGCTCATGGCAGGATCATGCCGGAAGGCCCGATCCGGCGCAATCGGCAAGTGTCGGCGTAAAATATTTTACTTGACTAAGCGCATTTTTGCATGTCTCGCGGCACAACCTCCCCGAAAGCCATTGAATTATAGCTATTTAGCTGTTTTCGCCCAAATTTTCCCTTAGATGTTGCAACCGGAAGGCGGTTTTACTAGTTAGACTGTCAAAGCAAATGAGGACAGATCAGATGCCCAAGGACGTGTTGAACATCGAACCCCCCCGCCGTCGGACGCTGACGCTGCGCAAGCCGGAAAGCACCGACGGTTCGGCCATCTGGGAACTGATCCGCGCGTGCAAGCCGCTGGATCAGAATTCGATGTATTGCAACATCGTGCAGGCCGAACATTTCCGCGACACCTGCGTCGTCGCCGAAATGGAGGGTGACATCGTGGGCTGGGTCTCGGGGCACATGATCCCCAACGAGGATGCCCTGTTCGTGTGGCAGGTGGCGGTCAGCCCAAAGGCGCGCGGGCTGGGCCTCGGCCGGCGGATGCTGGAACACCTGATCGGCCGCGACGCCTGCGCCGAGGCGTCGCAGTTGAACACCACGATCACCCGGGACAACGAGGCGTCCTGGGCGCTGTTTCGCAGCTTTGCCCGCCGCATGGGCGGCGATCTGTCGGACGAGGCGCATTACAAGCGCGACGATCACTTTGACGGTCAGCACGCGACCGAACACATGGTCACGATCACGCTTCCCGACGAAGGCGACGTCTCCAGCGCCGCCTGAAGGCCGCCATCCGAACCAGATTTTCACCGACGCACCGAGGTGCGAAAGGACACGTCATGCCGAAAGACATTCAAATCCAAACCGACATCTTCACCCGACGCGAAAGCGAAGCGCGGTCCTATTGCCGCAGCATCCCCGCGGTCTTCACATCGGCCAGCGGCTCGATCCTGAAAGATGCCGAGGGCGCGGAATATATCGACTTTCTCGCCGGCTGCTCGTCGCTGAACTACGGCCACAATGATCCCGACATGAAGGCCGCGCTGATCGACCACATCGCCGGCGACGGGATTGCACACGGTCTGGACCTGCATACCGACACCAAGGCGCGCTTTCTCGACGCGCTGGATCGCCACATCCTGTCGCCGCGCGGCATGGATCACCGGGTGATGTTCACGGGCCCGACCGGCGCCAACGCCGTCGAGGCAGCGATGAAAATCGCCCGCAAGAAGACCGGGCGCACCAACATCATTGCCTTCACCAACGGCTTTCACGGCGTGACCATGGGCGCGCTGGCCGCGACGGGCAACAGTTATCACCGCGGCGGCGCCGCGATGGACACACAGGGCGTGACACGGATGCCCTATGACGGGTTTGCCAAGGGCATCGACGGAGCCGCTTTGCTGGATCAGATGCTGTCCGACGCCTCGGGCGGAATCGACGCGCCGGCCGCGATCATGCTGGAAACGATCCAGGGCGAAGGTGGCCTGAACGCCGCATCGGCCGACTTCGTTCGCGACGTGGCGGAGGTCGCCAGAAAACACGGCGCATTGTTGATCATCGACGACATCCAGGCAGGCTGTGGCCGTTCGGGGACGTTCTTTTCGTTCGAGAAGATGGATGTCACGCCGGATATCGTCACCATGGCCAAGTCGATTTCGGGCTTCGGCCTGCCGCTGGCGCTGGTTCTGGTTCGTCCCGAACATGACATCTTCGGCCCCGCCGAACATAACGGCACCTTCCGGGGCAACACCCATGCTTTCGTGACGGCCCGCGTCGCGATCGAGAAATTCTGGTCGGATGATGCCTTCCAGACGGAACTGGCCGACAAGGCCGCACTGATCGAACGCCGTCTGACCGAACTGGCGGACCTGGTTCCCGGCGCCTTCCTGAAGGGTCGCGGGCTGATGCGCGGTGTCGATGTCGGAACGGGTGATCTGGCCGGAAAGATCTGTGGCCGCGCCTATGAGATGGGCCTTGTGATCGAGACCTCGGGCAGCGACGGACAGGTCGTCAAGGTGCTGGCCCCTCTGACCACGCCCGCCGACACATTCGAAAAGGGTTTCGACATCCTGCTGCAGGCAGCGCACGACACCCTCGACACCACCAGGATCGCTGCGGAGTAGAAGACATGATTGTTCGCGATTTCAACAAGCTGAAAGACACCGACCGTTCGGTCAGCGACGCGCGCTGGAATTCGGTGAGGATGCTTCTGGCCGATGACGGAATGGGCTTTTCCTTCCACATCACCACTCTGGAGGCAGGGTCGGAACACACCTTCCACTACAAGCACCATTTCGAAAGCGTCTATTGCATGTCCGGTCGCGGGTCGATCACCGACCTGGGCACGGGCGAGACACACGAGATCAGGCCCGGCGTCATGTATGCGCTGAACCTGCATGACCGGCACACCCTTCGGGCCGAGGAAGAACTGGTCATGGCCTGCTGCTTCAATCCGCCCGTCACCGGAACCGAAGTCCATCGCGAGGATGGATCCTACGCCCCGGTGGAAGAAACGGCCTGAGCCATGAACAGCACCCCGAACCATCATACGGTCGAAAAGATCGGCGGCACGACCATGTCGCGGGTGAACGAATTGCGCGACACGCTGCTGATCGGCAGTCGCTCGGGCGCCGATCTCTATAACCGCATCTTCGTCGTCTCCGCCTTTGGCGGCATTACCGACCTGCTGCTGGAACACAAGAAATCGGGCGAATCCGGCGTCTACGCCTCGTTCGCGCAATCCGACAGCGGCTATGGCTGGCACGACGCGCTGGACCGGGTCGAAACCCGGATGATCGCGGCCCACAACAAGGTGCTGGATCACCCCGCCGATATCGAAAGCGCCGACACTTTCGTGCGCGAACGGATCCTGGGCGCCCGCAACTGCCTGATCGACCTGCAACGCCTGTGTTCCTATGGCCATTTCCGCCTGTCCCAGCACATGCTGCAGATCCGTGAACTGCTGTCCGGCCTGGGCGAATCGCATTCGGCCTACGCCACCACGCTGATGCTGCGACGCGCTGGCGTGAACGCCCGCTTCGTCGATCTGTCGGGCTGGCGTGACGAAGGCGAGGTTTCGCTGGACGAACGCATCCAGGGTGCGATGAACGGTGTCGATCCGGCATCCGAGATGCCCGTCGTCACCGGCTATGCGCAATGCGCCGAAGGGCTGATGCACGAATTCGACCGCGGCTATTCGGAAGTGACCTTCTCGCGGCTGGCGGCGCTGACCGGCGCGCGCGAGGCGATCATCCACAAGGAATTCCACCTGTCCTCGGCCGATCCGAATCTGGTCGGACCCGATGCCGTGCGCAAGCTGGGCCGGACCAATTACGATGTCGCCGACCAGCTTTCCAACCTCGGGATGGAGGCGATCCATCCGAAGGCCGCCAAGACCCTGCGTCAATCCGGCGTGCCGCTGCGCGTGACCAATGCATTCGAGCCCGAGGATCCCGGAACGCTGATCGACGACCAGCCTGCCGAGGAAGCGGCGGTCGAAATCGTCACCGGGCTGGATCTTTTCGCCTTCGAATTGTTCGAACAGGACATGGTCGGGGTCAAGGGCTATGACGCGGCGATCATCGACACGCTGACGCGCCACAGCGTGCGCATCGTGTCCAAGGTGTCGAACGCCAACACGATCACGCATTACGTGGACAGCAGCCTCAAGGTGCTGCGCCGGGTCGAGAAGGATCTGGCCGAGAAATATCCTTCGGCCGAAATCTCCTCGCGCGCGATCTCGATGGTCGCAGCGGTCGGGCGCGACATGGATGGCCTTTCGGTGCTCAGCCGTGGGCTGAACGCTCTGGCCGAGAACGGGCTGGAGGCGATCGGCGCCACGCAGGGGCCGCGTCAGGTGGATGTGCAGTTCATCGTCGAACGCGATCAGATGAAGTCCGTCATCAGGTCGCTGCACGGCGCCCTTGTCCAGGGCGACCGCAAAACCAGTCGACGCGCGGCCTGAGTACCGATAGCGAAGATGACCAGCAAAAGGCCCCGGCGAAGGGGGCCTTTTCGCTGTCTGCGAAGGACTGGCGGCGCGATCCGCCTGGCCGCCGGTTTCGACGATCCTGATGACTATCAGGCCGGCCCGCGACGGCCGCCCGTCCCGTCTGCCGAGCCGGCGCCGATCGGATCGCCGGGCGCGCGCCTGCCCGGAGGCGACAATGCGGCGATGACATCTGCGAGCGGCAAGATCATCCGGGACAGGTTCGAAACCTGCCGGATCTCGTCATCCACGCTTGGCCGGATCGGGCCTGCCGCGATCGGAAGGTTTCGCCTGAATCCCACCATGGTTGCGGTTGCGAAGACGGGGCCGCCTGCCTATATTCATGATGTCCGGTGCAAGCCGGACTATGGACATAAACGCGCTCGTAATACGCGGATCGGACCCGGGGGCGGTACCCGGCGGCTCCACCAAAAACCCTCGTTGGGGGAACATGGGGCCGAAACAGGATCGACGAACGTCTAAAGGGGTTATGCTTTGTCCCGGTGAGCCACCACCGTTATCGGTGCAAAATGTACAGTTGCCAACGACAACCGTGCTCCGGTCGCTCTGGCTGCGTAAGCAGTTCGAGAGATCGAAACCTAAGCCCTTCCGCCTAGCAGCGTAAGGCGGGGCCCGCAGGAGCCTGGCAACAGAATCCTGCACCTTCACCCTTTCATCAGCCTGTCCGCGCGGAACTGCCGCGTAATCCATCACGTTTGCCAAGACATCCGGAAAAGGAGATTTTCCATGAAGGGGCTTGTCGCGTGGTGGCTGGGCGTGCCGGTCGTGATCATCGTGATCCTGTATCTGTTCGGCGTGTTCTGATCGCATCCGTGGGGGCGACGGCCTTTCACGAAAGTCGCGCCCCCCTCTTTTCATCGACGTCCATATGCCTATGCTGACGCGCAAGCAAAAGGATGACGGCATGGCACGATCCGGGATCGATTATGGCGGCATGATGCATCGGGCGATGCAAGGTCTGATTGCCGACGTCCTTGAAGGCGTTGCGGAAAATGGTCTGCCGGGCGAGCATCACTTCTTCATCACCTTCGACACCCGCGACGAAGGCGTCGAGATGGCCGATTGGCTGCGGGAACGGTATCCCGAAGAAATGACCATCGTCATCCAGCACTGGTTCGACAATCTGACCGTCGATGACCAGGGGTTCACCATCACGCTCAATTTCGGCAATTCGCCCGAACCGATGCGCGTCCCCTTCGACGCCCTGCGCACCTTCGTCGATCCCTCGGTCGAATTCGGCCTGCGATTCGAAACGCAGGACGGCGACGAGGACGAAGATGAGGATGAAGAAGCCGGCGCCGAATTCGATCTGGACGTCGCAGACAGCAGCGACGATGGCCCGGATGATGTTCCGCCGGGCGGCGGCGAGGTCGTGCAACTGGACCGCTGGCGCAAATAGACCGCTTGCGCCGCGCGCAGCGGCAAGGCGGGCCCAGGCCCGCCCCGACCATGCTTTACTGTTCGATCAGGGCTGATCCGTTGCGGGCGTGGCGCGATGCAAGCTGGCGGGCCTTGCGACCCGGCGCCAGTTCACGCGCCGGGACCGGGCGATAATCCGCATCCGCAAGTTCGGGGAACAGGTCCAGAATTTCGCGCCGTGCCTGGCGTCCCACCGATTTCAGCGCCTCGGGGCCCGTGAACATCGTTTCGGTTTCGGCACCGTTCGAGACGACGATCGAATGGCAATCCAGCAGAAAGTGGAAATACTCCATCTCGGCCATGTCGCCGGCGAGGTCGATGCCGTCAACTTCCAGCAATTGCTTGGCGGCGACCAGAACCTCGTCGGTGCCGAACATGCGCTGCGCGATCCGGGACCGGACCAGAACCCGATGCTGGGGCGACACGACCAGATCGGCATGGGGCTTGCCCGCGCCCAGGGCGCCCGCGGCAATCCTGATCGGACGCAGATGCGGTGCCGCGGCCAGCGCATCGGCGCATTTGACGGTGCTGCCGATCCAGATGATCGGCTTCAGATCACCCTCGGCCGTCAGAACGCGATCGCCGATGCCCAGATTCTCGACGCTGACCGGCCCGGTCGCGGTCTGGATCATGGTCCCACGCGCGAAGCACGCGACCGGCACATTGGCGAAAGCCGCGCCGAACCCGGTTGTCGCGAT
>NZ_DHXG01000055.1:24799-70853 GCF_002413585.1 Paracoccus sp. UBA5162 | reverse complement strand
CAAAAGGCGTGGCGGAAGCGACCGTGATTTTCTGGATCGCCGGGATATTGTCCCAGCTTTCAAGCGCGTCGGTTCGCGGGCGAAGGAACACGTCGCCGTTCTGCATCTGAATGACCACGCCGCTTCTGGTCAGCACCTGGCCGCCGGCATAATCAGGCACCTTGATCTGGAACGTGGCCTGGACAAAGGACTGGACTTTCTGGCCCGATACGCTCGCCTCGGTCAGCGGATTCCGATACGAAAATTCGGCGGCGGTCCCGGGACTGGTCTGATAGGTCGTGCGATATCCGCCGCTTGAAGACACGGGGCTTCCCGTTGTGTCGGTCAGAGCGAACTGCGAACTGTCCTCGGCGTTCCAGCCCACGGCGGCGTTCGCCTGCGTCTGGGTGATGTTGTTCTTCGACGTCGGGTCCAGAAGCGACCGCTTTCCGAAATACAGCCAGGTTTGCGTTGGCATGATACGTTTCTTTCCTGATAGCCTGCAGCGTTGGCCGGGCCGTCCCGGCGGGGGCCGAGGCAGCGTCAACCCCGGAAAATATGCGTCTAGCACAACCAAAGGCTGAAATCACCCTGTCAATCAGTGGAACGCCATGTCGCTGTGTCGCTGTTGCACGACAGATGCGAATTGCCTGTCCAGTGGCTGGCCGCTACAAACCCGCGCGACAAAGGATGGGAGCGACAGGATGACCACGACCCGCACCGAGACCGACAGCTTTGGCCCGCTGGAGGTCGATGCCTCGAAATACTGGGGTGCGCAGACCCAGCGTTCGATCAGGAATTTTCCCATCGGCTGGGAACGCCAGCCGGTCGCGATCATCCGCGCGCTTGGCGCGATCAAGCTGGCGGCGGCGCGGGTGAACATGCGAAGCGGCGATCTGGATCCGGCAGTCGGGCGCGCGATGGAACAGGCCGCGACCGAGGTCTACGAGGGCCGGTTCGACGACAACTTCCCGCTGGTCGTCTGGCAAACGGGATCGGGCACGCAATCGAACATGAACGCCAACGAGGTCATCGGCAACCGCGCGATCGAGATTCTGGGCGGCCAGATGGGCAGCAAGGCCCCGGTTCATCCCAATGATCATGTGAACATGGGCCAGTCCAGCAACGATACCTTTCCCACGGCGATGCATGTCGGCATCGCGATGATGGCGCGCGATGTGCTGATTCCCGGTCTGGAAAAGCTGCATCAGGCGCTGGCAGCGAAGGCCGAGGAATTCCGGGACATCATCAAGATCGGCCGCACCCATACGCAGGACGCGACGCCGCTGACGCTGGGTCAGGAATTCGGCGGCTATGCCCATCAGGTCGCCAAGGGAATCGAGCGGGTGAAGCTGGCTCTGGGCGACATCTACGAACTGGCGCAGGGCGGCACCGCCGTGGGCACCGGCCTGAACACGAAGAAGGGCTGGGACACCGAAATCGCGGCCGAGATCGCCGCCATCACCGACCTGCCCTTCGTCACGGCCCCCAACAAGTTCGAGGCGCTGGCCGCCCATGATGCGATGGTGTTCTTTTCCGGCGCGCTGAAGACCGTCGCTGCCTCGTTGTTCAAGATCGCCAATGACATCCGCCTGCTGGGATCGGGTCCGCGATCGGGCCTGGGGGAACTGATCCTGCCCGAAAACGAGCCCGGATCCTCGATCATGCCCGGCAAGGTCAACCCGACCCAGGCCGAGGCGCTGACCATGGTCTGCGCGCATGTGATGGGCAACGACGCCGCCGTGACCTTTGCCGGCAGCCAGGGTCATTTCGAACTGAACGTCTACAACCCGATGATGTCCTACAACGTCATCCAGTCGATGCAGCTTCTGGGCGATGCGGCCTCGTCCTTCACCGACAACATGGTGGTGGGCACGCAGGCCAATACAGCCCGCATCGACAAGCTGATGAAGGAATCGCTGATGCTGGTCACGGCGCTGGCGCCTTCCATCGGCTATGACAATGCCACCAAGGTCGCCAAGACCGCGCACCGGAACGGCACGACCCTGCGCCAGGAAGCCGTCGCGCTTGGCTTCGTCGATGCCGAGACCTTCGACCGGATCGTTCGTCCCGAGGACATGATCGGCCCCAGGGAATGAACAGCGCTTGACCGGATCGGGCCGGTCCGGGGTAGTATGCCGCTCCGCCCCGGCCCTTTCCATCGGAACGCCATGACCCGAATCATCAACCTGCGACAGGCCCGCAAACACCGCGCCCGCAATGCCAGCCGCGCGGCGGGCGACACGAATGCGGCGAAATTCGGCGAGGCGAAGCCGCTGCGCGATCTGCGCAAGGCGGAAAAGGACCGCGCCCTGCGCGACCATGACAGCCACAGGATCGACCGGACCGACGAGACCGGCCCGGATGGCTGAGCCGATCCTGCCCCCCGTGACCCCGCCGCTCAAGCGGTCGGTGACGATCGACGGGCACCGCACCTCGGTCTCGCTGGAGGATGCATTCTGGCATGACCTGGCGGCGCTCGCGAAGCGGCGCGGCGAGACTCGGGCAAGCCTGATCGGCAGGATCGACCACGCCCGGCCGCCCGAGGTCGGACTGGCCACCGCGTTGCGGCTGTTCGTTCTGGCCGAGACAAAGCGCGGTCTGGCGCAGATCCGCACGGCAGGGACGCAGGCATGATCTGACCTGCCCGGAGGTCATGCAAGCCCGGACGCCGGTGCTTTCCTGTCCGGGGCCGGAACGCTGGGACCGGCCTTTTCACCGGAAAAGACCGGGCTTGACGCGCGGCGCCGGCCGCCACAAGGGGGGGATGCCGTGATCCTGATCACGGACGATCTCACGCCCATCCGGCCCGCGGCGCGGCCCCCGCAGGCGGCGGGACGGCTATTTCGCGCTGGCGGCGGCGCTTTCCGGCAATTCCTCGTCGAACAGGCGCTGGTAGAATTCGGCCACCGTCTGACGCTCGAGTTCGTCGCATTTGTTGAGAAAGGTCAGGCGGAAGGCATAGCCCACATTGTCGAAGATGCGCGCGTTCTGTGCCCATGAAATGACCGTCCGCGGCGACATCACGGTGGACAGATCGCCCTGCATGAAGGCCGTCCGCGTCAGATCCGCCAGCGTCACCATCTGGTTGATCGCCTTGCGACCCTTCTCGTTGTTGTAGTTGGGGTTCTTGGCCAGCACGATGGCGGCCTCGGCGTCGTGGGACAGATAATTCAGCGTCGAGACCAGCGACCATCGGTCCATCTGTCCCTGGTTGATCTGCTGGGTCCCGTGATAGAGGCCGGTCGTATCGCCCAGGCCCACGGTGTTGGCGGTCGCAAACAGCCGGAAGCAGGGATTGGGGGTGATGACCTCGTTCTGGTCCAGCAGGGTCAGCTTGCCGTCGGCTTCCAGCACGCGCTGGATCACGAACATCACGTCGGCGCGGCCGGCATCGTATTCGTCGAAGACGATCGCGGTCGGGTTGCGCAGCGCCCAGGGCAGGATGCCTTCGTGAAACACCGTCACCTGCTTGCCATCGACCAGCTTGATCGCGTCCTTGCCGATCAGGTCGATGCGGCTGACATGGCTGTCCAGGTTGACGCGCACACACGGCCAGTTAAGCCGGGCCGCCACCTGTTCGATATGGGTGGACTTGCCGGTGCCGTGATAGCCCTGGATCATCACCCGGCGGTTATAGGCAAAGCCCGCGAGGATCGCGAGCGTGGTGTCGGGGTCGAACTTGTAGGTGCTGTCGATCTCGGGCACCCGGTCGCTGCGCTCGGCAAAGCCCCTGACCTTCATGTCGCTGTCCAGCCCGAAGGTTTCACGCAGGTCGATTTCCTCGGTGGGTTTGGCGTTCATGTCCAGCATCATCGGGCCCTTTCCTCGCAACGCCGCCTTGATCGCGCATTCGTGCGGCGCGCGCAAGACAGGGTCGCGTTGACGTGTGCGAAGACCCTGCCTAATCTGCCCTGCGAACAAGGATGGGAATGAACGTGGCTTTGAAAGAGGCGCGCAGGGTCGAGCTGGAGGAAATGATCGCGCGGGTGGCCCTGGCCGACCGCGAGGCCTTCGATGCGCTGTATGACGCGACCTCGGCGAAACTGCATGCGGTCTGCCTGTCGCTGCTGAAGGACCGTCCCGAAGCCGAAGAGACCCTGCAAGAGGTCTATGTCAGGATCTGGCAGAATGCGGCGCGCTATGCCTCGAACGGCCTGTCGCCGATGACCTGGCTGATCACCATCGCCCGCAACCGCTCGATCGACCGGCTTCGGGCGCGCAAGTCCCGTCCTGCCACGGCGCCGGCCGAGGCCGCCGACGCGGTCCCCTCGGCCGAGCCCGGCCCCGAGGCCGCGACGATCCGCGCCCAGGAGCGCCGGATGCTGGATGAATGCCTTGCACAACTGGGCGAGCCGCAGGCCGGTGCCGTCCGCGCCGTCTATCTGGAAGGGGAAACCTATGCCGATCTGGCCGCCCGCGAGGGCAAGCCGATCAACACCGTCCGCAGCTGGCTGCGCCGCAGCCTGTTGCGCCTGAAGGATTGCGTGGGTCAATGAACGAGGACACGCCCCTGACCCCGGAACAGGAAGACGACGCGCTGGCGGCGGAACTGGCCCTTGGCCTGCTTGACGGGGACGAGGCACAGGCCGCCGTCGCGCGGCTGGCGCAGGATCCGGCCTTCGCCCAGGCCGTGCGCGACTGGCAAGAGCGACTGGCGGGCCTTGCGCTGAACCTGACGCCGGTGATGGCGCCTGCCCGTGCGCGGCAGCGCATCCGCGAACAGCTGGGCCATGGACGCGCGCCGCTGGCCGACGACCCGTCGGCGCGCGCGGCGCCGTGGTGGCGCGGGCCCATCGGCGCGCTGACCGGCCTGGTGGCGGTCGCGGCCGTCGCCCTGTTCCTGTGGATGCCCGGACAGACGCCGACCACCGCGCCCGTCGCCGCCGATTACCAGGCACAACTCGTGTCCGAAGACGACAGCCTGCGCGTCGCCGCCCGGCTGGATGGCCGCGAGATGGAGATCGCGCTGGAACAGGGGACCGCCGCCGAGGGCCGCGACTATGAGATCTGGTGGATCAAGCCCGACGGTTCGGACCCGATCTCGCTGGGCCTGGTGCCGCGATCGGGCAATGCGCGGATGGAACTGCCCTCGGATCTGAACCCCGACGAGGGCGTCCAGATCGCGCTGTCGGACGAACCTCAGGGCGGCTCGCCCACCGGGCAGGCAACCGGGCCCATCGTCGCGATAGCGCCGCTCACGCCGACGTGATCCGGGCGGCCCCGCCGGCCGCGCAACTTATCCTGAATGCTTCCGTGCCTGTGGGTATCGCAGCCGAAAACCGGCTGTTCCAACCCGGAGGAAGATTCATGAAACGCTTCACCACCGCGCTTGCCGCATCCGCCATCGCCCTCAGCCTTGCCGGAGGCGCCTACGCCGACAACACGATGGTCGGCGGCGTCGAGATGTTGCCGACGAACAACGTCGTCGAGAACGCTTCGAACGCGCCCAACCTGACCACGCTGGTCTCGGCGGTTAAGGCCGCGGGTCTGGTCGAAACGCTGATGGGACCCGGACCGTTCACCGTGTTCGCGCCCACGAACGCCGCTTTCGCGAAACTGCCCGAGAAAGCCGTGGCTGACCTGCTGAAGCCTGAAAACAAGGACATGCTGACCAAGGTCCTGACCTGCCATGTCGCCGCCGCGGACGCGATGTCGCCCGCCATCGGCAAGATGATCAAGGATAATGGCGGCAGCTATGCAATCGACACCGTGGGCGGCTGCAAACTGACTGCCTCGATCAACCCCGACAATCAGGCGCTGCAGCTGACCGACGAAAACGGCACTGTCGCGACCGTGACCACGCCGGATGTCAAGCAGGCGAACGGCGTCGTCCACGTGATCGACACGGTTCTGATGCCGAAGATGATGTAATACGGCACAGACCGGCCCGCCTTCCCCGGCGGGTCGACTGGCCCGCGCGAATCCCCTTCCGCGCGGGCCTTTTTCCTGTCCGAACCCCCGAACCGCCTTGCGCGCCGCGCGTTGCATCGTCACGGTTGGGACGGAAAACGGGGCAAGGACAGATGCGGGCATGAGCGGACTCATTGCGCTTCTGGACGATGTCGCGGCCATCTCGAAGGTCGCGGCCACGTCCATCGACGATGTGGCGGGACAGGCCGCCAAGGCCGGCGCCAAGGCGGCCGGAGCCGTGATCGACGATGCGGCCGTGACGCCGAAATACGTCGACGGCTTCGATGCAAGCCGCGAGATTCCGATCGTCTGGAAGATCGCCAAGGGGTCGATCTTCAACAAGCTGGTGATCCTGCTGCCGGTCGGCCTGCTGCTGTCGGCCTTCGCGCCCTGGCTGATCACGCCGCTTCTGATGATCGGCGGCGGCTATCTGTGTTTCGAAGGCGCCGAGAAGGTCGCCCAGATCTTTGTCCGCACAGACCGCCACGACAGCCAGAAACACATCCGCCCCGAAGGCGCCGGCGCGGCGCTGGAGGAGAAGCGCGTGGCGGGGGCGATCAAGACCGATTTCATCCTCTCGGCCGAGATCATGACCATCGCGTTGTCGACCATTCCGGCCAGCGACACGCTGTGGACGAAGGCGCTGATCCTGTTCGTCGTGGCCATCGGGATCACCGTGGCCGTCTATGGCGCGGTGGCGCTGATCGTGAAGGCCGATGATCTGGGCGTGCATCTGGCGACCGGGCGCAGCGGTGCGCTGGCCTCGCTTGGTCGCGGCATCGTCAAGGTGATGCCGGGCCTGATGAAGACTCTGACCATCGTCGGCACCGCCGCGATGTTGTGGGTCGGCGGCAACATCATCCTGCACGGCCTCTCCGAGATGGGCTGGCAAGTCATCTATGGCTGGATCGAGGAGACCGCGGCGAAGGCTGCCGAGGCGGTTCCACGGGCGCCGGGCGCAGTCGCCTGGATGACCACCGCCTTTTTCGACGGAATCTTCGGCCTGCTGCTGGGGCTGATTCTGATCCCGCTGGTCGAATACCTGATCAATCCCGCGCTGTCGGCCACAATCATTCCGCTGATCGCTTCGGCAAAGCGGGTCCTTGGCGGCAAAGGCCCGCAAAAGGCCGAGGAAAAGAGCAGCGGCGATCCGCGTTGACCGTCTGGTCAAAGACTGTCACATTTGCCTCACGAAAGAGTTGCGCTTCCGTCATGCGAGACCGCTAGGTCCGGTAGCGATCCACAACTCCTGAGGGGAGGAAGAACATGAAACGCCTGATTACCGCTTCCGCGGTGGCGCTGATCGCGTCGCTGTCGGCCGCCAATGCCCAGACCGAAATCCAGTGGTGGCACGCCATGGGCGGCGAGCTGGGCTCCAAGCTGGAAGAAATCGTCCAGGGCTTCAATGACAGCCAGAACGAATACAAGGTCGTCCCGTCCTACAAGGGCACCTATCCCGAGACGATGACCGCCGCCATCGCGGCGTTCCGCGCCAAGCAGCAGCCGACCATCGTGCAGGTCTTCGAGGTCGGCACCGGAACCATGATGGCCGCCCAGGGCGCCATCGTCCCGGTCTATCAACTGATGCAGGACAACGATGTCCAGTTCGACCCGAACGCCTTCCTGCCGGCGGTCGTGGGCTATTATACGGACACTGACGGCAACATGCTGTCGATGCCGTTCAACAGCTCGACGCCGATCCTGTATTACAACAAGGATGTGTTCGAGAAGGCCGGCCTGGACCCGGAACAGCCCCCGAAGACCTGGGGCGAGATGGAAGAATTCTCGAAGAAGATCATCGATTCGGGCGCCGCGTCCTGCGGCTTCACCACCGGCTGGGTCAGCTGGATCCAGACCGAGAATTTCAGCGCCTGGCACAACCAGCCGGTCGGCACCGAACAGAACGGCTTCGGCGGACTGGATGCGCGGCTGTCGCTGAACGGCCCGGTTCAGGTCAAGCATTGGGAAAACCTCAAGAAATGGGCCGATGAAGGCATCTTCAAATATGGCGGCCCGGTCGGCGGCGACAACGCACCGCCCATGTTCTATTCGCAGGAATGCGCGATGATCATGAACAGTTCGGCCAGCCGTGCCGGTGTCCTGGCCAATGCCCAGGATTTCCAGGTCGGCTTCGGGATGCTGCCCTATTACGACGATGTCGAGGGCGCGCCGCAAAACACCATCATCGGCGGCGCGACCCTGTGGGTTCTGTCGGGACGCCCGGAGGAGGAATACAAGGGCGCCGCCAGGTTCTTCGAATATCTCTCTTCGCCCGATGTCCAGGCCGACTGGGCCTCGTTCTCGGGTTATCTGCCGATCACGCAGGCCGCGGCGGACCAGATGTCGGGCTTCTTCGCCGACAATCCCGGCGCCGATACCGGCCTGAAAGAGATCACGCTGAACCCGCCGACCGAGAATTCCAAGGGTCTGCGCTTTGGCAATTACGTCCAGATCCGCGGCATCATCGACGAGGAATTCGAACAGCTTCTGGCCGGTTCGAAAGACGCCCAGGGCGCGCTGGATTCGGTGGTCGAGCGGGGCAACAAGCTGCTCGAGGAATTCCAGGCGCAAAACCAGTAGGAACGGATCGGGGGCCGCGATCGGTCGCGGTCCCCATCCCTTGCCGACCGGCCCGCACCACCCGGAGATGCGATGAAGCGCACAATTTTCAGCAATCAGTTGCTGCCATGGCTGCTGCTGGCCCCACAGCTGGCCATTACCTTCATCTTCTTCCTCTGGCCCGCCGGCCAGGCGATCAGGCAAAGTTTCCTGCGCGAAGACGCCTTTGGCATCAATACAAGCTTCGTGGGGCTGGCGAATTTCCGGGCGCTGCTGGACAGTCCGGAATACCTGGAATCGGTGAAGGTCACGGCGGTTTTCGCCGTCTCCGTGACGGTCGTGTCGATGGGCGTGGCGCTGCTGCTGGCGGTGGCCGTGGACCGGATGCTGAAATCGGCGCGCGTCTACACAACCCTGCTGGTCTGGCCCTATGCGGTCGCGCCGGCCGTGGCCGGCATCCTGTGGTGGTTCATCTTCAACCCGACCATCGGCATCATGCCCTATGTGCTGGATGTCATCGGCTATGACTGGAACCATGTCAGTTCCAAGACCGATGCGATGATCCTTGTCGTCATCGCCAGCGCGTGGAAGCAGATCAGCTACAACTTCCTGTTCTTCGTCGCCGGCCTGCAGGCCATTCCGGCCTCCATGCGCGAGGCCGCCGCCATCGACGGCGCCGGCCCCGTCAGGCGTTTCTTCGACATCACCTTTCCGCTGCTGTCGCCCACGACCTTCTTTCTGCTCGTGATCAATATCGTCTATGCCATGTTCGAGACCTTCGGCGTCATCGACGCCACGACCGAGGGCGGACCCGCGCGGGCCACCAACATCATGGTCTACAAGGTGTATTTCGACGGTTTCGTGGGACAGAATATCGGCAGTTCGGCGGCGCAATCGGTGGTCTTGATGCTGCTGGTGATCACGCTGACGATCATCCAGTTCCGCTGGGTCGAAAAGAAGGTCGAATACTGATGATCGAAAATCGCCCCGGCCTGAACATCCTCGCCCATCTGGTGCTGATCCTCGGCGTCGTGATCGTCGCCCTGCCCGTGTGGGTGGCCTTCGTCGCCTCGACCCGGTCCGCGACCGATTTCATGTCGGGCACCGTGCCGATGTGGCCCGGCCCCCATCTGGTCGAGAATTATGCCCGGATGCTGGACAGCGGCGTCTCGACCAGCGGCACACCGCCGGTCGCGCGGATGATGTTCAACAGCCTTGTCATGGCGCTGTCGATCGCCACCGGCAAGATCGCCATCTCGATCCTGTCGGCCTTCGCCATCGTCTACTTCCGCTTTCCGCTTCGCGGGCTGGCCTTCTGGTGCATCTTCGTGACGCTGATGCTGCCGGTCGAGGTCCGCATCGTGCCGACCTTTCAGGTCGTGGCGGGGCTGGGCCTGCTGAATTCCTATGCCGGGCTCTCGGTTCCGCTGATCGCCAGCGCCACCGCCACCTTCCTGTTCCGACAGGTGTTCCTGACCATGCCCGACGAGTTGGTCGAGGCCGCGCGGATCGACGGCGCCGGGCCGATGAAGTTCTTTCGCGACATCCTGCTGCCGCTGTCACGAACCAACATGGCGGCCCTGTTCGTGATCCTGTTCATCTATGGCTGGAATCAATATCTGTGGCCGCTGCTGATCACCACGGATGCGCAATATTACACCATCGTCGCCGGCATCAAGCGCATGGCAGACGCCGTCGACGGTCTGCCGCAATGGCATCTGGTCATGGCGACCGCGGTGCTGGCCATGTTGCCGCCCGTCGCGGTGGTGATCGGAATGCAGAAGCTGTTCGTCAAAGGTCTCGTCGAGACGGAGAAATAAGTTGGCATCCATCAAACTGGACAATCTCGGCAAGATCTATCCCGGCGGCAGCCGCGCCGTGGGCGGCGTCAAGCTTGATATCGCTGACGGTGAATTCATCGTTCTGGTCGGGCCATCGGGCTGCGGCAAATCCACGCTTCTGCGCATGGTCGCGGGACTGGAAAGCATCACCGAAGGCGAGGTCCGGATCGGTGACCGCGTGGTCAACAAGGTCGAACCCGCCGACCGCGACATCGCGATGGTGTTTCAGAACTACGCCCTCTATCCGCATATGTCGGTGCGTCAGAACCTGGCTTACGGCCTGAAGAACCGCCGCACGCCCAAGGCCGAGATCACCCGGCGCGTGGACGAGGCCGCCGCAATCCTGCAAATCGGCCCGTTTCTGGACCGCAAGCCGCGTGCCCTGTCGGGCGGGCAGCGTCAGCGCGTGGCAATGGGCCGCGCCATCGTGCGCGAACCGGCAGCCTTTCTGTTCGACGAACCGCTGTCCAACCTTGACGCCAAGTTGCGCGTGGCGATGCGCCTGGAAATCAAGGACTTGCAGAAACGACTGCGGACGACCTCGATCTACGTTACCCATGACCAGCTTGAGGCGATGACACTGGCCGATCGGCTGGTCGTTTTGAATGCCGGTCAGGTCGAACAGATCGGCACCCCGCTGGATGTCTATCGCCGTCCCGCCTCGACCTTCGTGGCCGGATTCATCGGCAGCCCGGCAATGAACCTGATTCCGGCCCGCGCCGTGCCGCATCTGCCCGGCAGCGCCCATGCCGCCGTGATCGGCATCCGCCCCGAGGATCTGGTTCCCGATCCCGACGGCCCGATCGAGATGCAGGTCGGCGCGATCGAGGAACTGGGCGCACAGCGCCTGGTCCACGGCAAGGTCAACGGCGCCGACGTGACGATCGCCCTGCCCTCGCATGGCGAATTGTCCGACAGGCTGCGCCTGAATGCCGCCCCCGAGGCCCTGCATCGCTTCGACGATAAAAGCGGCAAGCGGCTGGACTGAACGCCCTTTCGGCCGCGGGTGATCGGTGAGCAGCGACTCATGTTCCGTCTTTGTTCCGGGTACGGGCTGTGTTAACCTCGATTCTCCAGCCAGAGGTGAATACGCATGTGCCATTCGGTCTGTTCGCGCGACCCCATCCGCTCGATCCAGTGCATCGTCCCGCCCCACATGCTGCGCGTGATCGCCTTGCGGGGCGATGAACGCACTGCCGAAATGGCGCGCAGCCTGCTGAAGCAGACGCAGCAACTGCGCCAGGAACGCGAGGATCACGTCCATCCCGGCACGCCCGGCCCCGATATGCCGCCAGCCGCCGCTGTCGCGCGACGAAAGCGTGGCGCAAGGGCCAGCCGGTACCGCCCCGACCGCCGCGTCCATGACGGCCAGCACAAGGCGGCCCTTCCCGGCACGCTGGTCCGGGCGGAAGGCGATCCGCCCGCCGGGATCGCGGATGCCGACCGCATGTATGATGCGATGGGCGAGGTGTTTTCGCTTTACGCCGATCAGTTCGACCGCGATTCGCTGGACGGTCACGGGATGCCGCTGCTGGCGACCGTGAACCACCGGCGCAACTACAACAACGCCTTCTGGGATGGCGATCAGATGGCCTTCGGCAATGGCGACGGAAAGCTGTTTCGCAGTTTCATCGACCCCACGGTGATCGCGCATGAAATGACCCATGGCGTGATCCAGTATTCCGGCGGGCTGATCTATCAGGATCAGTCGGGCGCGCTGAACGAAAGCCTGGCCGACGTCTTCGCCGCGATCTCGGTCCAGCATCAGCTGAAGCAGACACCGGCGGAGGCCGACTGGATCATCGGGGGCGAATTGCTGGGTCCGGACATCAAGGGCGTCGGGCTGCGCAGTCTGAAGGCGCCAGGCACAGCCTATCACGACGATCTTCTGGGTCAGGATCCGCAACCCTTTCACATGGACAATTTCCTGTCCACCAAGGACGACGATGGCGGCGTCCACATCAATTCCGGGATCCCGAACCATGCCTTCTATCTGTATTGCATGTTGCTGGGCGGGCCATCCTGGGAAAAGCCGGGCCAGATCTGGTATCGCGCCCTGCAAGAGATGAACAATCCGCTGGCCACCTTCGCCGAATGGTCTGACCAGACCGTCGCCGCCGCGATCACGCTTTACGGCATGGGCAGCCCCGAGATGGTGTTGCTGCGACGGGCCTGGAAGCTGGTCGGACTGCCGGGCTAGGGCGACCTCGGTCGTTTTCCGGGGTCCGGCGGCGCGTCCGGCCTGCCCCTATCCTTTCGGTGATCTTGCCGGACCGCCTTTCCCGCCTTATCTTCTGCGCATATGGGTTGTGCAGCGATAGGCGCCGGGTGTGTTGCCATGATCATCGAAATATCGTCCAGCGGCGGCTTTGCCGGAGTTCCGGCCGCCGCCATGAACAAGCGGATCGACGTGGATCAGCAGACCCCGCAGATGCGGCAGGAAATCTGCGAGGCGTTCGAGCCGCGCGATCTGAGCCAGCTTGCCTCGAAATCTGGCGCGCGCCGGGGCGCTGACATGATGACCTATCGCATCACCGTCACCGACCGGCAGGCCGGCGCGCATGTCTTCACGATTCGCGAGGATCAGCTTCCACCCCAGATGCTGGACCTGATCGACCAGATGTAGGATCTTGGCCGTCCCTGCCCCAAGTGCGGCAGGCCGATAGCCGCCTCCGGGCTACAGCCAGTTCTTCCAGCGCAGCACCAGCCACGTTCCCCCGGCCGTTGCCGCCATCAGCAGCAGCGCGGCGGGATAGCCCCATGCGGTGTCCAGTTCCGGCATCGAGGTGAAGTTCATCCCGTAGATGCTGGCGATCAGCGTCGGCGGCAGGAAGAGGGCTGCGATCACCGACAGGATGCGCACCGTGTTGTTCTGTTCCAGATTGATCATGCCCAGGGTCGTGTCCACCGCCAGACTGACCCGTGAGCCCAGAAAATCGGCATGGACTTCCAGCGCCTGGATGTCGCGCATATGGCCCCGGATCACCGGGCGCAGCCTTTCGGGTTCGGGCCGTTCGTCGATGGTCGCGGTATAGAAGGCCAGAATCCGTTCGACCGTCAGCAGGCCAAGGCGCACCCGAGCCATCAGGTCCGCCTCGCGCCCCACCTCGCGCAGCGCCGTTTGCAGGCGATCGGCCGTGCCGCGCGCGCGGCGCCCGGTCGCGCCGGGGCGGCTTTCGAACACGCCCGCGGTCGTCTCGTCCAGCAGCCGACCCGAATTTTCGAGGATGTCGGCCAGGCGCGCGATGATCTCTTCCACCAGCCCCGAGAACAGCCTGTCCACCGTGCCGCAGCCAAGGGTCGATCGTTCGGCCCTCGCGGGAAAGGTCAGGAACGGCCGGGGCGCATGGTGACGGACTGTCACCAGACGCTCGGACGACAGGATGAAACTGACCGGCATCGCCGCGCGCTGGCCATCAGCGCGTTCGCCGGGCAGAACGGCCGTCATGTAGTCGAAGCCGTCCTCGCGATACAGACGGTTGGAGATCTCGATTTCTTCCATCTCGGCCAGACTGGGAACCTCGAGGCCAAGCTGGCGTATCTGCGTCACCTCGTCTTCGGTGGGAACGACCGCGTCGATCCAGACGGCGCGGCGCAGATCGGCAAGGTCCGCCAGACGCGACAAGCGGCCATTGCGAATCTCGTAGGCGTAGATCATCGGCAATCGTTCCCTTGCGGTCCGGGTCTAGATTTCGGCGCCGCGCAGGAAAACGGCCAGATCGGCGACATTGGTGCCTGTCGGTCCGGTTTGGACCAAACCGCCTGCGGCGGCAAGCGCGGGGGTGGAATCGTTGTCGGCAAGCACCCGGTCCAGATCGATGCCCGCCGCCTCGATCCGCGTCAGCGTGCCGGGATCGACAATGCCGCCTGCTGCCTCGCCCGGCCCGTCGCGGCCGTCGCTGCCGACCGAGGCAAAGCACCAGTCACCCTTCAATCCCCCTTCCGCCGCAGCCCGCGCGAACCGCAAGGCCAATTCCTGATTGCGTCCGCCCATGCCCTTGCCGGTCAGGCGCACGGTCGTCTCGCCACCGAAGACCAGCGGAACACCGGGACGTGCCTGCCGCGCCGCAGCGACCAAGACACGGGCGCAATCCTCGACATCGCCCTCCAGCGGCACGGCCCCGTCACATCCTCCGGCTGCGACCATGGCCTGAACGCTGTGCCTGTTCGAGCCGACAAGAATATTGCGCGCCTCGGGCAGATCGCCGCGATCATCGGACCGCGACAGGGCGGCGCGGACAGCATCGGGCAGCCGATCCCATATCTCCAGCGCGCGCGCCGTCCGTGCCGCTTCGGCGATGGTTCCGATCGGCGCGACCGTCGGCCCCGAGGCCACCACCCGCAGATCGTCACCCGGAACATCCGAAAGGATCAGCGCCGTGATCGGCGCCGGCCCCTGACGCAGCCAGCCGCCGCCCTTCAGTCGCGACAAGGCCTGCCGGATCAGGTTGGTTTCGCGGATGTCGGCGCCCGATGCCAGCAGCAGCCTGTTGACCTCTTGCTTCTCGGTCAGGGTCACCCCCTCGACCGGGGCGGGCAACATCGCCGAACCGCCGCCCGAGATCAGCGCCAGGATCCGATCTGCCGGGCGGCTTTCAGCCAGTCTCTCCGCAACCCGGCGGGCGGCCTGCGCGCCGTCCTCGTCCGGCACCGGATGCCCGGCGCGCAGCACCTCGGCCCGCATCAGCGGCGCATCGTTGCCGGCATTGGTCACGATCAGCGTCTGCGCGTCGGGCAATTGCTTCATCGCCGTCATCGCCATGGCGCGCGCGGCCTTTCCCACTGCAATAATCCGCCAGGAACCGCCTGAACGCGGCGGATCAGCGATCACCGACGGCATGGCCGCATTGACGGCCAGCGACGGATCGGCGGCCCCGATCCCGATCCAGACAAGCGCAAGCGCCTTCGAAGCCAGAGGATTGTCTGTCTTGGTCATGGCTGCATATTCCGGGATTTGCGGCCGGATGGAAAGAGCCCCGGAGCAAGCCCGACCGCCGCCGGCCGCATCATCGAACAGCCGGGCGCCATGAAAAAGGGCGCCTTCCCGGCGCCCCTCGCTGTCGCGCGTCAAGGATCGGCCCTAGACGCTGTCGCGAAAATAATTGTCGATCTCGCGATCGGCCTCGTCCTTGCTCCAGCCGTATTTCTCCTGAAGCTTTCCAGCCAGACGATCCTTGTTGCCGTCGATCTGATCCAGCTCGTCATTGGTCAGTTCGCCCCACTTTTCCTGGACCGAACCCTTGACCTGTTTCCACTTGCCTTGGACAACATCCCAATTCATAGCGACCTCCTTTGGTCTTGATGATCGCGGGAACAACGGCCGGACAGAGGCCGCGGTTCCAAGAACCAACATAAGTCAGTTCACCAGATCGCGCGCCCGTCCTCCGTTGCGATGGTCCAGCAGATTCTGCAATGCCCGCATCCCCATATCCGTCCGCACCGTTTCCGTGGCCGTGCCCAGATGCGGCAGCAGGGTGACATTGGGCGCCTGAATCAGGGCCTGCGGAATGTGGGGTTCGGCCTCGTAGACATCCAGCCCCGCACCGGCGATCGTTGCGCTGTTCAGTGCCTCGATCAGCGCCGCTTCCTCGACCACGTCGCCCCGCGCGATATTGACCAGATAGCCCGCCGACCCCAGGGCGCGCAGCTCCGGCCCGCCGATCATGTGCCGGGTGCCGCCGCCGCCGGGAACCGCGACCACTGCCACATCAGCGGCCGCCAGGGTCTCGCACAGGCCGGGCATCTGCTGGGCGGGAATATCCAGCGAGGAAACGGTCGAGCGGTTGTGAAAGACGACCCGCATCCCGAATCCCAGATGGCAGCGCCGGGCGATCGCCTTGCCGATCCGGCCCATGCCGATGATGCCGACCGTCGCGCCGCTGACATGGCCGCCCAGAAGCTGCGTCGGGTTCCAGCCGGTCCATTTGCCCGCGCGCAGCAGCGCCTCGCCCTCGCTGGCCCGACGCATCGCCATCAGGATCAGCGTCAGCGCGATATCGGCGGTGGCGTTTGTCACCACGTCCGGCGTGTTCGAAACCGCAACCCCCGCCGCCCGCGCCGCGGCAATGTCGATATGGTTGTAGCCGGCGCCGAAATTCGCCAGCATCCGGCAGCGCAGATCGCCGCCGGCAAAGGCACCCGCCGTGAAGGCGTCGCCCAGCGTCGGCAGGATCGCGTCATAGTCGCGCAAGGCCCGCGCCGCGCCCGCCTCGTCCAGCGGCGTGTTGTCGCGGAAGGTCGCATCGAACTGCGCGGCGATGGATGCGGTCGCCCGATCCGTCATCGGGCGCGTGACCAGAAGCTTCATCAGAACAACCTTCCCCCGTCAGGCACGGACAGATCCGGCGCGATCAGCACCACCTCGCCGGCATCGTCGGGCACGCCCAGAACCAGCACCTCGGACATGACCGGACCGATCTGGCGCGGCGGAAAATTCACCACGCACAGGGCCTGCCTTCCGACCAGGGCTTCGGGTGTATAATGTTTCGTGATCTGGGCCGAGGATTTGCGCTGGCCCAGTTCCCCAAGATCCAGCCACAGTTTGATGGCTGGCTTTCGCGCCTCGGGGAAAGGTTCGGCCCGGACGATCGTGCCGACCCTGATATCGACCTTCATGAAATCGTCGAAACCGATCATCATGCGCGGTTTCTCGCATCGGCAGGGCGCAACGGACCCTCAGGCCCGTCCGAAGGCTTCGCCCAGGGCGATGTCCAGCGCGGCTGCGGGTTCCGCGTTGCCCCAGCCGACCAGCTGGAACGAGGGATAGAACCGTTCGCACCCGATCAGGGCATTGCCGATCATCCGGTCGACCTGCTCGGCCGAGGCGACCTGATCGCCGGCCAGAACCAGCCCATAGCGCCAGACCATCAGCCGTTGCTGCGCCCAGAAGGTGAAGCCCCCGTCCCAGACCTGATCATTGGCCAGGTTCAGCGTCTCGTAGACCAGCGGCAGCTTGTCGGCTGGCGGGTCCATGTCGAAGGTGCAGATCAGGCGCAGCACCTCTTCGCGCGGCGACCATGCCAGCGTCAGCGAATAGCTGCGCCACTGCCCCTCGACCACCATCGCGATCTGGTCGTCGGCGAGACGGTCGAAATCCCATTCGTGATGGGCGGCGACAGCCTCTACGATATCGATGGGATGGATCTCGTCGCTGGGAATGAAATGATCGGTCTGAGCCATAGCCTGGATCCTGCCTCTCTGCGGGAGCGATTCTGTCGCCGCTAACCCTCGGTCTGTGGACAATACCGGGCATAGGTGCCCGAATGTTCCTACCATATATCGTGGGCGCGAATCTCTCGCGAGTAAAGTGAAAATTCGTTAACGAATGGCGTGGACGGAACGGGGAGAACGGCATGGACCGCGATCACGGGGGCGATATCGACCGCGCGGCGCGGCGCTTTGGCACGGGGGACTGGCTGGACCTTTCGACCGGGATCAACCGCAGGCCATGGCCGGTTGGCACCCTTCCCGATCACGTCTGGCGGGCCCTGCCGACCGCCGCGGCCCGCGATCGTCTGATCGGTGTCGCCGCCGGCCGGCTGGGTTGCGATCCTTCCCGCGTGCTGCCGGTCGCCGGCGCCTCGGCGGCGATCCAGCTGTTGCCACGGCTGCTGCCGCGCGGACGCGCCTCGGTCCTGGCGCCCAGCTATAACGAACACGCGGCCAGCCTGCGCGCGGCGGGCTGGACGGTCGACGAGGTGAAAGACCCGCAGGACATGGCGGGGGCGGATCTGGCGGTTCTCGTGAACCCGAACAACCCCGACGGCCGCGAATGGCGGCCGCAAACCCTCGGCCGCCTCGCGGGCCGGGTCGGCCATCTGCTGGTGGACGAAAGTTTCGCCGATCCACGCCCGGACTTGTCGCTGGCCGCCACATGTCCCGACAATACCCTGATTCTGCGCAGCTTCGGCAAGTTCTGGGGCCTCGCGGGCCTGCGCCTCGGCTTCGTCATCGCCGCCCCCGCCATCCTTTCGCGGATCGCCGAAGAATCGGGGCCCTGGCCCGTCAACGGCCCCGCGCTCGAGATCGGCGCCAGGGCCATGGCCGATCGCGACTGGGCCGAGGATGCGATCCTTTATCATTCCGAGGCCAGCCTGCATCTGGACCATGTGGCGCAGCGCGCCGGATGGCAGCCCTTGGGCGGCACTCACCTGTTCCGCCTTTATGACACGCCGGATGCTGGACAGGCGCGCGACGGCCTGGCCCATGCCCGTATCTGGACCCGCCGCTTCCCCTATTCGCGCCACTGGCTTCGCCTTGGCATTCCCGGCAGCGCCGCCGAATGGGACCGGCTGCAGGATGCCCTCGGCCGCCTCGCGCTCTTGCCAAATACCTCGGGGTGAATTGGCCGCAGGCCAAGAGGGGCAGCGCCCCTGCCGGCACGCCGGCAAGGACAAGCCGGCTTTGTGTCTCGCCCTCGGCTGCGCATTGTGTAAGCTGAGCAAAAGCCGAACAGGGACGGATCATGTCGATCAAGGCCAGCATCTACCACCTGACCCACTACAGATACGACCGCCCGGTCAGCCTGGGTCCACAGATCATCCGCCTGCGGCCGGCGCCGCATTCGCGCACCCGGGTGCTGTCGCATTCGCTGAAAGTCTCGCCCGCGGATCATTTCGTCAATCACCAGCAGGATCCCTTTGGAAACTGGCTGGCCCGCTTCGTCTTTCCCGAACCGGTGCGCGAATTGAAGATCGAGGTCGATCTGGTCGCGGACATGAGCATCCACAACCCGTTCGACTTCTTCGTCGAGGACAGCGCCGACCAATGGCCTTTCGATTACGCCCCCGACCTGGCCGAGGAGCTGGTGCCCTACCGGCAGGCCGAACCGGCGGGACCGCTGCTGCGCAAGCTGCTGGACAGCATCCCGCGCCAGAAGACCCGAACAGTCGATTTCGTGGTCAACCTGAATGCCCGGATCGCGGGCGAAACCGGCTATACGATCCGGATGGAGCCGGGCGTCCAGACGCCCGAGGAAACGCTGTCGCTGAAAAGCGGATCCTGCCGCGATTCCAGCTGGCTGCTGGTCAATGCCCTGCGCCACCTGGGTTTCGCGGCGCGCTTCGTGTCGGGCTATCTGATCCAGTTGAAGCCCGACCTGAAGGCGCTGGACGGTCCCTCGGGCACCGAGGTCGATTTCACCGACCTTCATGCCTGGGCCGAGGTCTATCTGCCCGGCGCGGGCTGGATCGGGCTGGATCCGACATCCGGCCTGCTGACCGGTGAAAGCCATATCCCGCTGGCCGCCGCGCCGCATTACCGGTCCTGCGCCCCGATCAGCGGCGCGGCCAGCTTTGCCGAGGTCGATTTCAACTTCGACATGCAGGTGCGCCGGGTGGCCGAGCATCCGCGCATTACCAAACCGTTCAGCGACGAGGCATGGGCCAGCCTGGACCGGCTGGGCGAGACCGTCGATGCCGCCCTGCGCAAGGGCGATGTGCGCCTGACCATGGGCGGCGAGCCGACCTTCGTGTCGATCGACGACTTCGAAAGCGAGGAATGGAACACCGCCGCCGTCGGCCCGGCCAAGCGCGTCCTGGCCGACAAGCTGGTTCGCAGGCTGCGCAAGCGTTTCGCACCGAACGGATTTCTGCATTACGGGCAAGGCAAATGGTATCCGGGCGAAACCCTGCCGCGATGGACCTTCTCGATCTACTGGCGGCGGGACGGCCAGCCGGTCTGGCAGAACCCCGACCTGATCGCGCAAGAGGTCGACGAGGGCGCGGTCACGCCGTTGCAGGCGCAGGAATTGCTGCGCGAGGTCGCGCGGGAACTGGATGTCAGCGACGCCAATGTCATGCCCGCCTATGAAGACCCGGCCGAATGGCTGGTGCGCGAAGCGAAGCTGCCGCCCAACGTGACGCCCGAAAACTCGAAGCTCGACGATACCGAGGAACGGCACCGCATCGCCGCCGTCTTCGATCGCGGCCTGACCGAACCCGTCGGCTTCGTGCTGCCGGTGCAAAGCTGGCAATCGAAATCCCACCTGCGCTGGTATTCGGAAAAGTGGCGGCTGCGGCGCGGACATGTCTTCCTGGTGCCCGGCGACAGCCCGGTCGGCTATCGCCTGCCGCTGAATTCGCTGCCCTGGCTGCCACCCTCGGTCTATCCCTATATCAACCCGACCGATCCCGCCGTGGACCGCCCGCCCCTGGCCGATCCGTCGCCGATCCCGCCGGCGCGCAAGTCCCAGCCGATGGCCAGTTTCGTGGCCGGCGGCCCGGTTCAGGGGGTCGTCGAACAGGGCCAGCCCCGGGGCGATGGCGAACACGACCTGTCCGGGCTGGTTCGCACCGCGCTGTCGGTCGAGCCCAAGAACGGCCGGCTCTGCGTGTTCATGCCCCCCGTCGCCACGCTGGAGGAATACCTGGATCTGCTGCGCGCGGTCGAGGCCGCCGCCCTGCGGCTGGATCTGAAGGTCCATGTCGAAGGCTATGCGCCGCCGCACGATCCGCGGCTGAACGTGATCCGTGTCGCCCCCGATCCCGGCGTGATCGAGGTGAACATCCATCCCGCCGAAAGCTGGCAGGATTGCGTCCGGATCACGCAGGGCGTCTATGACGATGCCCGCCAGTCGCGGCTGGGGGCCGAGAAATTCATGATCGACGGCAAGCATGCCGGCACCGGCGGCGGCAACCATGTCGTCGTGGGCGGCGCGACCACGAATGACAGTCCGTTCTTGCGCCGCCCGGATCTGCTGGCCAGCCTGATCCTGTACTGGAACCGCCATCCCTCGCTGTCCTATCTGTTCTCGGGCCTGTTCATCGGTCCGACCTCTCAGGCCCCGCGCATCGACGAGGCCCGCCACGACGCGCTCTACGAACTGGAAATCGCGCTGTCCCAGATCCCCGCGCCCGGTCGCGGCCCCGCCCCGCTGCCATGGCTGGCCGACCGGCTGTTGCGCAACATCCTGACGGATGTGACCGGCAACACCCACCGGGCCGAGATCTGCATCGACAAGCTGTATTCCCCCGATGGCCCGACCGGGCGGCTGGGACTGGTCGAGTTTCGCGGCTTCGAGATGCCGCCCGATGCGCGGATGAGCCTGGCCCAGCAATTGCTGCTGCGCGCCCTGATCGCGCGGTTCTGGAACGAACCGCTGACCGGTGATCTGACCCGCTGGGGCACGGCCCTGCATGACCGCTTCATGCTGCCGCATTTCGTCTGGACCGATTTCTGCGACGTTTTGCAGGACATGACGAACCACGGCTTTCCGATGCAACGGGAATGGTTCAGGGCGCAGGCCGAATTCCGCTTTCCCTTCTGCGGCGAGACCCAGGTCGAGGGCGTGCATCTGGAACTGCGCCAGGCGCTGGAGCCGTGGCACGTCCTGGGCGAGACCGGCGCGCTTGGCGGCACCGTGCGCTATACCGACAGCTCGACCGAGCGTTTGCAGGTCAAGCTGTCCGCCGCCGATCCGACCCGCTATCAGGTGCTGTGCAATGGCCGCGCGCTGCCGCTGACAGATATCGGCGCGAGCGAGGCCGTGGCCGGTGTGCGTTTCAAGGCATGGCAGCCCGCCTCCGCGATGCATCCCGTCATCCCGGTCGATGCGCCGCTGACCTTCGACATCTTCGACACCTGGTCGGCCCTCGCGCTTGGCGGCTGCGTCTATCACGTCGCCCATCCCGGCGGGCGCAACTACGAGACTTTCCCCGTCAACAACAACGAGGCCGAGGCGCGCCGACTGGCCCGGTTCCAGCCGTTCGGCCATCGTCCGGGCCATTTCCATGTCGTCGCGCCCGAACGGCCGCATCGCGAATTTCCGATGACGCTGGATCTGCGGCGCGCGGTCGGGATCTGAGGCATCATGCCGGGCGATGTGCGGATCGACGGCCTGAACGGGGCGGGGCGGGGCCTCTATCGCGCGCTGCCGGGACTACCCGACGAGATGGTCGATGCCGAAGGCGCGATCCGCCCGCTGTGGCGGCGTCTGGCCGGCCATATCGGCGCCCTGGACGCCGAGGCACTGACCCGCGATCTGGCCCGCGCCGACCGGTACCTGCTGGATAGCGGGGTGTTCTTTCGCCAATACGGCGCCGGGCAATCGACCGAGCGGACATGGCCGCTGAGCCATATTCCCGTCCTGCTGTCCGAGGCCGACTGGGCGCAGATTTCGGCCGCCCTGATCCAGCGCGCCGATCTGCTGGAATCGGTCATGGCCGATCTTTACGGACCGAATGATCTGGTCGCCTCGGGGCGGCTTCCGGCGCAATTGGTGGCTGGCAATCGCGAATGGCTGCGCCCCATGGTGGGGGTGCGGCCGCGTTCGGGGCATTACCTGCATTTCCTCGCCTTCGAACTTGGCCGGGGACCGCGCGGCAATTGGTGGGTGCTGGCCGACCGGGCACAGGCGCCTTCGGGGGCGGGCTACGCGCTGGAAAACCGCGTCGCCACCGCGCGCGCCTTAGGCGAAGTCTATGGTCAGGAAAACGTGCACCGGCTGGCCGGCTTCTTTCGCGATTTCCGCGATGCGCTGCTGGCCCAGGCCGGGCGCGGCGGCGGCCGGGTGGCGATCCTGTCCCCCGGCCCGATGAACGAGACCTATTTCGAACATGCCTATATCGCGCGCTATCTGGGCATCACGCTGGTCGAGGGCGGCGATCTGGCGGTTGCGGGCGACCGGCTGACGGTGCGAACCGTCTCCGGAATGCGGCCGGTCGAGGTCTTGTGGCGCAGGCTCGATTCCAGCTATGCCGATCCGCTGGAACTGGATCCGGCCTCGCGGATCGGCACGCCCGGCATGGTCGCGACCCTGCGCGCCGGGCAGGTCACGATGGTCAACCAGATCGGTTCGGGCGTGCTGGAAACGCGCGCGCTGATGGCGTTCCTGCCGAAACTGGCCCGCGATCTGACCGGCACCCCGCTGGCCATGCCCAATATCGCGACCTGGTGGTGCGGCGATGCCAGCGCCCGCGCCGCCGTCCTGGATGCGCCGGACCGGATGTTTCTGTCGGACGCGCTGGCCACGGCGATGCCCTTCGACCGCAATGCCGACCAGATCCGCGCCTCGGACCTGGCGCCCCGGGCGCTGGCGGCGCGGCTGGCGGCGCGGGGGTCGGATCTGGTCGCACAAGAGGCGGTGACGCTGTCCACCACGCCGGCGCTGGTCGAGGGGCGGCTGGTGCCGCGTCCGATGTCGATGCGGGTCTATCTGGCGCGGACCGAACAGGGCTGGACGGCCATGCCCGGCGGCTTCGCGCGCATCGGCGCATCCGAGGACGCCTCGGCCATCGCCATGCAGCAGGGCGGCAGCGCCGCCGATGTCTGGGTCATCAGCCCAGAACCCGTGGCCGCGGTGACGCTGAGCCGCCCGGCCCGTGCCGACCGGCCGCGGCGGACGCCCGGCGCCCTGCCCGCGCGCGCCGCCGACAACCTGTTCTGGCTTGGCCGCTATGTCGAACGGGCCGAAACCATCGTGCGGCTGATGCGGGCCTATCACGGCCGCCTTGCCGAAGGCGACGCGACCAGCGACGCGCTGAGGGCGGCCGCGACGCCGCTGTTCCGCCTGATGGGCCTTGCAGCCGACAAGGGCATTCCGCAGGCATTGCTGGACAATCTGGCCGCCGCCATTGCCAGCGCCGGCGCGGTGCGCGACCGTTTCTCGCCCGATGCATGGCTGGCGCTGCACGATCTGGACCGCAGCGCCCGGCGCATGGCATTGCGGGTAACGCCGGGCGACGACGCCGCCCGCGCGCTCAGCGCGCTGTTGCGCAAGCTGGCGGGCATTTCGGGACTGGTCCACGAGAACATGTATCGCTTTACCGGCTGGCATTTCCTGTCCATCGGCCGGCTGCATGAACGCGCCATGGGCATCTCGGCGGCGCTGGCGGTTCTGGCCGATCCGGATGCGCCCGAGGGGGCGCTGGATCTGGCCATCGACATGGCCGACAGCGTCCTGACCCATCGCCGCCGCTTCGCCACCGCGACCACGCGCGAAACGGTGCTGGATCTGCTGGCGCTGGATGGGCTGAACCCGCGCGCGCTGCGCCATCAGATCGACGGCTTGCGCGACCAGATCGACGCGCTGCCCGCCGCCAATGATCACGGCGCCCTGTCGCCGCTGGCCCGGGCGGTTTTGCGCCTTCACGCCGAGATCGCCACCGCCGAACCCGAGGCACTGACGACCGCGGCATTGTGGTCGATGCGGTCGCGGATCGCCGCGCTGTCGGATCTCTTGACCACGGACTACTTCCACTGATGCGATATCGCCTTCGCCTGACGCTTCGCTATGATTTTGCCCGGCCAACCGGCGCCGGGCGGCAATTGCTGCGGATCTGCCCGACAACGATCCCCGCCATCCAGAGCGTCGAGCGCTGCGAGGTCGAGATCACCCCCGCCCCGGTCGAGCGCGGCACCTTCGCCGATTTTTTCGGCACCGAGGTGATCCAGTTGGTCCTGCCCGCCGGCATGACCAGTCTGAGCTTCGAGATGACCGGCCAGGTGACGCGGCACGGGATCGATTCGGTGCTGGACCTTTCAGCGCCCCTGCCCCGCCTGGCCCCCGAGTTGGCCGAGATTGCCGATCTCGGCCGCCATTCGCCGCATCATTTCCTGCGCCCCTCGCCGCGCATCGCCCCCGAGCCAGACATCGCCGCCTTCGCCGCGCGCGCGACCGCGGGCGCCCCCACGGCGCGTGCGGCGACCGAGAGGCTGGGCCTTGCGCTGCACGAGGTGATGCGGTTCGACGCCAGTGCCACGCAGGTCGATACCCCCATCGCCGAGGCGTTCCGACACCGCCACGGCGTCTGTCAGGATTTCTCGCAGATCATGATCGCGGGCCTGCGCGCCCTGGGCATTCCGGCGGGCTATGTCTCGGGCTTTCTGCGCACGCAGCCGCCGCCCGGACGGCCCCGGCTGGAAGGCGCGGACGCGATGCATGCCTGGGTCCGGGCCTGGACCGGGATCGAGGCGGGCTGGACCGAATATGATCCGACCAATGCCTGTTTCGTCTCGGCCGATCATGTGGTGATCGGCTACGGCCGCGACTATTCCGATACCGCGCCGATCACCGGCTCGCTGCGCCTTTCGGGCAGCCAGATCGGCAGCCACGGCGTCGATATCGCCGAGATCGGCTGAGCCCGCTTGCACCGGGCCCGACCGCGTGGGAACATCCTGCTGTTCGCAACACGGAAGCTTGGGATGTGCCCCACCGCCATCTTGCTTGCGCTGCTGGCAGGCCCCGGCGGGCCCGCCATCGCCGCCGCGCCCCCTGATCCCGGCCGCGGCGCGGCCCGGTCGGGATGCCGACGGATGCAGAACCTTTCCATTCCCGCCCTGGATGTCGTTGTGAGAAAGCGCAGAGAACACGAATGATGGACGAGCCCAAGGACTGGCTGGAAGCCGAATTGCAGGACACGCTGGACGAGGACATCGAGATCGAGCTGGAAGACGCGATCCTGTCCGAGGAGGTGCGCCGCATCTATCGCGAGAACCATCCCGAACAGATGCCGCGCAGCCGCTATTTCCACGAGCTTCTGCGCCTTCAGGCCGAACTGATCCGGCTTCAGGACTGGGTCAGCTATCACAAGGAAAAGGTCGTGGTCCTGTTCGAGGGCCGCGATTCCGCCGGCAAGGGCGGCGCGATCAAGCGCATCACCCAGCGGCTGAACCCGCGCGTGGCCCGCGTGGTGGCCCTGCCCGCCCCGTCCGACCGCGAAAAGACGCAATGGTATTTCCAGCGTTACGTTCCGCATCTGCCGGCGGGCGGCGAGATCGTGCTGTTCGACCGATCCTGGTATAATCGCGCGGGCGTCGAACGGGTCATGGGCTTCGCCTCGGACGACGAGATCGAGCAGTTCTTCCAGGACGTTCCCGAATTCGAACGGATGCTGGTCCGGTCCGGGATTCGACTGGTGAAATACTGGTTCTCGGTCACCGACGAGGAACAGCAGATGCGATTCCTGATGCGCATCCATGATCCGCTGAAGCAATGGAAGCTGTCGCCGATGGATCTGCAAAGCCGGGTCCGCTGGGAAGCCTATACCAAGGCCAAGGAAGAGATGTTCGAACGCACCAACATCGCCGAGGCGCCGTGGTACATCGTCCCCGGCAACGACAAGAAACGGGCCCGCCTGAACTGCATCAGTCACCTGCTGGGGCTGATGCCCTATACCGATGTGCCCCATGAAGAGGTTCATCTGCCGCAACGCGTCTTCAACCCCGATTACGAGCGCGAGGTGCTGCCGCGCGATCTCTACGTGCCGCAGAAATACTGAGACCGCCGCGCGGTCCGACCACGGAGACATGGCGAATGCTGGGCTTCCAGATCTGGGACGTCTTTACCGAACGCGCGTTCAGCGGCAATCCGCTGGCCGTGGTTTCGGACGCGGACATCCTGACCACGGCGCAGATGCAGGCGATGGCGCGCCAGTTCAACCTGTCCGAGACGATCTTCGTCATGGCACCGCGCGATCGGGCCCATACCGCGCGGGTCCGCATCTTCACGCCGACCGCCGAAATACCCTTCGCGGGCCATCCGACCATCGGCTGCGCCCTGCATCTGTCGAAGGGGCGCGACATGCGGATCGTGCTGGAGGAAAAGGCCGGGCCGGTTCCGGTCCAGGTTCGCGACGGCCAAGCGGATTTCATTGCGCCGCGATTGCCGGTCATGCTGCCGGGGCGGGCCGAACCCGGCCTGATCGCGCGGGCGCTTGATCTGCCGGCGGATGCGATCGGGCCAGACGGCCATCAGCCGGGCATCTGGCAGGGCGGTCCGGCATTCCTGTTCGTTCCCATTCGCGATCCGGCCTCTCTGGCCGCCGCCCGCCCGGTCGAACCCTGCTGGTCGCAGGCGGTGGTGCCGGGGATCGTGGGCGCCTATCTCTATACCCCGGATCGGGGCGGCTATCGCGCCCGGATGTTCGCGCCCACGGCCGGCATACCCGAAGACCCGGCCACCGGTTCGGCCTCGGCCATCCTTGCCGGGCCGCTGCTGGCATCGGGCGTGCTGAGCAGGGGCGAGAACCGGATCGCGCTTCGACAGGGAATCGAGATGGGGCGACCCTCGCGGATCGGCCTGACCGCCATCGTGCGGGACGGCGCCCTGACCGAAATTCGGATTTCTGGCCGGGCGGCGAAGGTCGCGGAAGGCCGCATCACCATACCGGAGGTCGAATGAAGGGTTATTGGATCGCGCATGTCTCGGTCGATGATGCGCAGGCTTACGAGGCCTACAGGCAGGCCAATGCCGCCGCCTTCGCGAAATACGGGGCGCGGTTTCTGGTCCGGGGCGGGCCGCAGGACGTGGTCGAGGGTGCCGCCCGGCCGCGCAGCGTGGTGCTGGAATTTCCCTCGATCGAGGCGGCTCGGGCCTGCTATCACAGCCCGGAATACCGGAGGGCCAAGGCGCTGCGCGATCCGGTTTCCCAGGTCGATCTGGTGATCGTCGAGGGCTGGGACTGAGTGCTTGCAGCCGCCGACAAATCCCATAAGATCACGTGCATGTTCCGCAATCTCCTGTCCCGCCTCTTTGCCGACGATACCGACGACGCACCCTTGCAGGCGCAGGATGCGGAGGTCGCGATCGCGGCGCTTCTGGTCCGGGTCGCCCGGGCGGATGATCGCTACGAGACCAGCGAAAGGCAGCGGATCGACCAGATCCTGGCGCGCCGCCGTGGTCTGAACATGGCCGAGGCCGCCGAACGCCGCGCCGTTGCGGAAATGATCGAGGCCGAGGCCCCCGACACGGTGCGCTTTACCCGGCTGATCAAGGACCGGATCCCGCTGGAGGACCGCGCCGGCGTCCTGTCGGCCATGTGGGAGGTCGCCTATGCCGATTCCCGCCGCGCCGCCGACGAAGAGACGCTGATCCGGCTGGTGGCGGGATTGCTGGGTATCCCCGATCGCGATTCGGGCCTGCTGCGCCAGCGCGTGCTGGAAGGTCTGGGCCTGAAATCGGGCTAGAATCCCAGCCGGTCGCGCAGCCCGTACCACGCCATTCCGGCAACCAGCAGCGGGCTGCGCAGGACGCGGCCGCCGGGAAAGGCGCGCGTGGGAACGGCGGCCATCGCATCGAAGCCCCCGGCCTGGCCGGTCACGGCCTGTGCCATCAGCCGGCCCGCCAGCGTCGCCATCGCGACCCCGTGCCCCGAAAAGCCGCTGGCCGACAGGCAATTCGGCGCCGGCCGGGCGAAACAGGGCATCCGGTTCATCGTGATCGCCAGAGTCCCGCCCCAGGCATGGGTCAGCCGCACGCCTTCAAGCTGCGGATAGACCGACAACAGGTGCGGTTGGACCACCGAGGCGATGTCCTGGGGAAACTTGTAGCGCACGGTCTCGCCACCGCCAAAGATCAGCCGGCGGTCCTCATCCATCCGCCAGTAATTCACCACGAACTTGGTATCGGCGACGGCGCTGCGTTCGGGCAGGATCTCGGGGAAATCGTCGCCAAGGGGTTCGGTCGCGACGATGTAATTGTTGATCGGCATGACCCGCGCCGCGACCTTCGGCGCAAGATTGCCGATATAGCCGTTCCCGGCCAGGATGACGTGATCGCAACGGATCTTGCCGGTGTCGCAGTGAACGACACTCTTGTCGGTCGCGCTGCGGGCATGGGTGATGCGGTGGACATGGCTGTCCTCGAAGATGCGCGCGCCGGCCTCGGCGGCCAGCCGCGCCATGCCAAGCGACAGGTTCAGCGGATGAAGATGGCCCGCACCGCGGTCCAGATCGCCGCCCCGATAGGCGCTGCTGCCGATCAGCGCGGCAAGCGCGGCACGGTTCAGCGGCTGCACCTGGTCATAGCCGTAATCGCGGGCCAGGCGTTCGGCCATGCGCGCGGCGTGATCGACCTCTTCGTTGCTGCGGCAGGCATGGGCAATGCCGTCGCGGATCGGCAGATCCGCCTCGGCGGCCAGGGCGCGAACCAGCGACTTCGCCTCTTGCGACAGATCCCACAGGCGACGCGCGGCCTCGCGCCCCAGGCGATCCTCCAGCCAGTCGACCTCTTGCCGCTGTCCCGATCCGATCTGTCCGCCATTGCGCCCCGAGGCGCCAAAGCCCACCCGATGCGCCTCCAGCAGAACGACGTCATGGCCCTGCCGGGCCAGGTGCAGCGCCGCCGACAGACCGCAATAACCACCGCCGACCACCGCCACATCGGCCCGCAACTCGCCGCTGATGCGCCCGAAAGGGTTCAGCACGCGCCGCGTATCGGCATAGAGGCTGGGCGGATATTCGCCGCGGCGGTCGTTCAGAAACAGCAGGCTCATACGTTCAGCAACAGATGTTCGCGTTCCCAGGGGCTGATGACCTGCAGGAATTCCTTGTATTCATTGCGTTTCACGGATTCGTAGACGTCACAGAATTCCTCGCCCAGCACCTCGCGCATGGGTGCGCTGTCAGCCATCAGATCCAGCGCGTCGCCCAGGTTATAGGGCAGTTCGTCATGCGACATGTAGGCGTCGCCCAGATATTCGGCGCGCGGGTTTTCGGCCTCGATCAGCCCCAGATAGCCGCAGGCAAGGGATGCCGCGATGCCCAGATAGGGGTTGCAGTCCATCCCCGCCAGCCGGTTCTCGATCCGCCGGGCCTCGGGGCCCGAGATCGGCACCCGCAATCCGGTCGTTCGGTTGTCGCGGCCCCATTCCAGATTGATCGGTGCGGCGAAATCCGGGACATAGCGGCGATAGCTGTTGACATAGGGCGCCAGCAGCGCGATCGCCGCCGGCAGATGCCGCTGCATTCCGCCGATGAAATGCAGGAAGGATTCGGTTTCGCGGCCCTTCTCGTCCGAGAAGATGTTGCGACCGGTGGCGACATCGATGATCGAATGATGCATGTGCATCGCGCTGCCCGGCTCGCCTTCGATGGGCTTGGCCATGAAGGTGGCAAAGCAGTCGTGGCGCAGCGCCGCCTCGCGGATCAGCCGCTTGAAATAGAAGATCTCGTCGGCCAGCGCGACGGGATCGCCGTGGTTGAGGTTGATCTCGACCTGGCCCGCGCCGCCTTCCTGCAGGATGCCGTCGATCTCGAACCCCTGGGCTTCGGCGAAATCATAGATGTCGTCGATCACCTTGCCGTATTCGTCCACGGCCGACATGGAATAGGCCTGTTTGGCGGCGGCGCGCCTGCCGGTGCGGCCCATCGGCGGGATGATCGGCTGGTTCGGGTCGATGTTGCGGGCGACAAGAAAGAACTCCATCTCGGGCGCGACGACCGGTTTCCAGCCCTTGTCCTGATACAGACCCACGATCCGCTTCAGCACGTTTCGCGGCGCGATCGGCACCGGCTTTCCCTGCTGGTCCATCGCGTCATGGATCACCTGCATGGTCCAGTCCGCCGTCCACGGCGCCGCCGTTGCCGTGCTGAAATCCGGGGTCAGAACCATGTCTGGTTCGGTGAAGGCCCCAGAGGGATTGTCGGCCCATTCGCCGGTGATGGTCTGCAGGAAGATCGAATTGGGCAGATAGAATTTTTCCTGCCGCGCGAATTTCGAGGCGGGCATCGCCTTGCCCCGCGCCACACCCGCGATATCGGCCAGGATGCATTCGACCTCGTCCAGCCGCCGACCCGCCATGTAGTCGCGCGCGGCCTGCGGCACCTTGCCGATCCAGTCGCTCATGCCACCCCCCGCTCATCGCCGCGCGCCAGGGCCCTTGGCTGCTTGAAGAACGCCTCGATCCGGTCGGCGATGCCGGATGCATCGCGGGCCTGCCCCATGCGCGCGGCGGCGCGGTCCAGCAGATCCTGCGGAACCACGCCCCTCGCGCGCGTGTCCATCAGGCCCTGCACGAAAGCGTCGTCGAATTCGGGATGGGCCTGCACGGTGAAGGCGCGGTCGCCATAGATCAGCGCCGCGTTCCGGCAGAAATCGCTGCGGCCGGCGACCTCGGCCCCCTCGGGCCGGCTGACCACCTGATCCTGATGCCAGGCGTTCAGTGTCACGGGCTTGCCGCCGAAATCGTAATCCTGCGCGCCCACGGCCCAGCCGTCGGGATGTTTGACGACCTTGCCGCCCAGGGCCTGCGCGATGATCTGGTGGCCGAAACAGATGCCGACCATCGGCACGCCCGCCGAATGGGCCTGCCGGATGAAATCCTCCAGCGGTGGAATGAAGTCGTGATCCTCGTAGGCCCCGTGGCGCGAGCCGGTCAGAAGCCAGCCTTCGGCCTCGTGAACGTCCGCGGGAAACTCCATCCCCTCGACATGCCAGGTCCGGAAGGTAAAGCCGCGCCCGTCCAGCAGACGGACGAACATGTCGGGATAATCGCCCAGTTCGTCCTTCAACTGCGCGGGCGACTGGCCGCATTGAAGTATGCCGATACGCATGAAAATCCTGCGATGTTGCCTATGGCGGAAGCCTAGTCTCGGCGCAGGGGGAACCGCAAGGGGGCGCGGCGGTCGCCAGCCCTTTGACGGTCTTTCGCAGCGCGCCGGCCGGATCTAGTGTGGCGCCGCACCACAGGGAGAACCGCCATGCCTCATCTGCGCCCCGAGATCGACCCCGACGGGCTCGAGGAATTCTCGGTCGTTTTCACCGACCGCTCGCTGAACCACATGTCGCAAAGGTTCCAGCAGGTGATGCGCGACCTGTCCGCGACCCTGCGCCAGGTCTATGGCGCGGACCAAATCGCCATCGTGCCCGGCGGCGGCACCTATGCGATGGAATCGGTCGCCCGTCAGTTCGGCCGCGATGCTCATGCGCTGATCCTCCGCAACGGCTGGTTCAGCTATCGCTGGAGCCAGATATTCGAGGCGGGCGGTTTCGCGCGCGATACCACCGTGGCGATGGCCCGGCCCGCCGGGAACGCGCCCCAGCCCGCCTATGCACCCCCGCCCATCGAGGATGTCGCCGCGACGATCCGCGAAACCCGGCCCGATGCGGTCTTTGCCCCGCATGTCGAGACCTCGGCGGGATTGATCCTGCCGGACGACTACATCCGCGCGCTGTCCGAGGCCGCGCACGAGGTGGGCGCGCTGATGGTGCTGGACTGCATCGCATCGGGCGCGGTCTGGGTCGATATGGCCGCGACCGGCGTCGATGTGCTGATCTCGGCCCCGCAGAAGGGCTGGTCCTCGACACCCGCCGCCGGGCTGGTGATGCTGTCGCAGCGCGCCGCAGGCAGGCTGGAGAAGACCGAAAGCGACAGTTTCGCGATGGACCTGAAGAAATGGCGCGCGATCATGGCGGCCTATGAGGATGGCGGCCACGCCTATCACGCGACCATGCCGACCGATTCGCTGCTGGCGCTGCGCGACGCGATGGCGGAAACCCGCGCCATGGGGTTCGAAGCCGCGCGCGCGGCGCAGTGGCGGCTGGGGGACGGCGTGCGGACGATGCTGGCCGAGAGGGGCGTCCGTTCGGTCGCCGCGCCGGGCTTTGGGGCGCCCGGCGTGGTGGTCAGCTATACCGACGATCCCCAGATCCGGTCAGGCCGCAAATTCGCGGAAGAAGGGATGCAGATCGCGGCCGGCGTGCCGCTGGCGGTGGGCGAGGGCGACGGGTTCTCGACCTTCCGGCTGGGTCTTTTCGGTCTGGACAAGCTGGCCGATGTCGATGGCACCCTGACGCGGCTGAAAACGGTCTTTGACAGGGTGTTCTAGGCGGCGGATCTTGCGCAGGGCCGGGAAAATCCTATCTCGATGACCGGGCGACCTATCCGCCCGATCTTGGGAAAGGAAACGCCGACCGATGGACAGCACAGGGCAATTGCTGATCGAACAGCGCATCGCGAACGAGGCGAAGTCACCCCTGGTCGCCTATCTGCTGGCGCTGGTCTTGTGGGGATTTGGCGCGCACCGCTTTTATCTGGGCCGCTATGTCAGCGGATTCCTGATGCTGGTCCTGTGGGGTTTCGGCCTGCTTACCGCGCCGATCCTGATCGGTTGGGTGCCCTTGGCCCTTGTCAGCATCTGGATGGTGATCGACCTGTTCCTGATTCCCGCCATGATCCGCGAGGACAAGGCGATCCTGCGCCAGCGCCTGACCTCCGAGGCCATCGCGGGTCGCTAGAGCCCGCGGACGAGCCCCTGACCATTGGCCATCGGGATCGGCACGCCGGGCTGGTGATCGTGGAGCCCTCATTCCAGCGCGGTCTTCGCCTCGATCCGTTCCCAGGTCTGATCCATGGGCCAAGCCTGCGACAGCACCGGGACCGAAAAATGACCGAAGCGCAGGGAAAGCTGGCTTTCGGCGCGGTCCTCGTCCATGCCCTTGATCACGGCCTGATAGATCACCGAGGCAAGACCGGTGCGGTCGGCGCCCGACCGGCAATGGATCAGCAAGGGTTTCGGCGCATCGCGCAGGATCCGCATGAGGTCGCGGATTTGCGTTTCGGTCAATTCCCGACTCGCCGACAGCGGAAAATCGATCAGCGTCATGCCAAGCGCCGCCGCTGCCCTGACTTCCTCGTCGTACCAGTCGGAACCGGGGCTGGCGCCGCGCAGGTTCAGCACGGTCCGGATGCCATAGCTGTCGCGATATCGGGCCAGGCGCGCGGCCGTGACCTGGTTCGAACGATAGACCTCACCAGCCACGACCGGGGCAAAATTTCCGCTGAGCTGAATGGCCCCGAGATACAGCCCCAGTCCGAGAAGCAGCAGGACGAAGGCGCCAAGCGCATATTTGAGACGGGTGTATAAGGACATGAGCGATCCATCCGGGACAGGGGCGCAGCGGCCGATGACGCCTTGTGAACCGCCGGCCCGCGACGGGCCTTGCCGCATCCTTACGGATTTGTAAGGGCGGCCGGGAAAATGATCGAAACCCTCAGTCCGGGCGCGTTGTCCTGAAGCACCAGCGTCGCCTGATGAAGCTCGGCGATCGCCGAGACCAGGCTGAGGCCCAGCCCCGTTCCGGGCACCGACCGGCTGGCATCGAGGCGCACGAACCGTTCCAGGACCGGCCCGCGATCGGCCTCGGGGATGCCGGGGCCATTGTCGGAAACGGTCAGCACGGGCCGGTTTGCCCGCAGACCGACCTCGATTCTCACCGAGGCCGGCGGCGGGCAATGTTCGACCGCGTTCACCACCAGATTGGTCAGCGCCTGGGCCAGCAGATCCTCGTCGCCCGGGACGCGGACGGGCGCGGCCGGAAGGTCGATGTCGAGTGTATGGCCGGCCTCTTCGGCCGATGGCTGCAGGATTTCGCCGATCGAGGCAGCCAGCCGCACCAGATCGACGGGATCGTGACGCCGCCCCACGGTGCCCGACTGCAATCGTGCAAGACGCAGGATCGCGTCGAACGTCGCCGAGATGGCGTCGATGTCCATCAGGGCCGAGCCGATCTCGCGCCGGGCATCCGCCGGCAGCGTGCCGGAAAGGGCCTGTGGTTCCAGCCGCATCCTCAGCCGCGCCAGGGGCGCGCGCAGATCATGGGCAACATCGGTCGACACCTGCCGGATGGCCTCGACCCCGGTTTCGAGCCGGTCGAGCATCTGATCCACGCGGGCGGCGAGGTCGGCGATGTCGTCGTTGCCGCCGTCGCCGATCCGCCGATGCATGCGCCCGGCGCCGACTTCGTCGAGAACCCGGTCCATGCGGTCGATGCGGCGTTCGTTCCTGCGCGCGATGATCAGCGCAAGCCCGATGGACAACACCATCGCAAGAGCCAGCGACGATGCCGTCGTCTGCACCAGGATCTCGCCATTCTCGCTGACCCAGGCCTCGTCGCGTGCGGCGATGACCCAGCCGGGTTCGGTCCGGATCCCGAAGGCAAGATAGGCCTCGGCGCTGTCGGCCTGCTTGGGCGCGCCTGCCGGGATGTCGCGGCCGACAAGCAGACGGCGCGCGCCCTCGAAGGGGGCCGACAGCCGCAGCGAGCCGGTGGTCTGCCCCGAGGCGGCATCGACAAAGGCGAACAGGCTGGCGCCGTTCCTGCTGGAGCGGACCTGGGCGCGGATTTCCTCGTCAAGATCGGTCCGGTCGCCGGTGGACGCGATCCGCGCCAGGCTTTCTGCGCTGGATCGCACATCGGCCAGAAGGCGCTGACTCATTTCCCGCGACAGGAAAAGATAGGACAAACCACCGGCCGACAAGGTGCCGATGGCGAAGACCGCCGACAATGCCAGCGCAAACCGCATCGACCAGGACAGCGGCCGTCTCATGGCTGCAAGACGTAGCCGACGCCGTGCAGCGTGACCAGATAATGCTTGTCGAAGGGCTTGTCGATCTTGTTGCGCAGGCGGCTGATATGGGTTTCGACGACGCTTGTCTTGGGATCGAATTGCAGCCCCCAGACCGATTCCAGCAAGACGGTACGGGTCTGCACGCGGCCCGGCCGTTCCATGAAATGTTTCAACAGCAGGAATTCCCTGGGCTGAAGGTCGACGCGCTGGCCGTCGCGTGCCGCCTCGCGCGTCAGCAGGTCCAGCCGAAGTTCTCCGATCACCAGTTCCACGACCTCGTCCCGCGTCGCCGGGCGGCGGCAGATCGTGTCGATCCGGGCAAGCAATTCGACGAAGGCAAAGGGCTTGACCATGTAGTCATCCGCGCCGCTGCGAAGCCCGGCCACCTTGTCATCGACCGCGCCCATCGCCGTCAGCAGGATCGCAGGGGCGTCGATCCTGGCCGCGCGCAGCGATTTCAGCACCGAAAGCCCGTCAAGTCCCGGCATCATCCGGTCCAGGATCAGAAGGTCGTATCCGGCCGACATCGCCTGCGACAGCGCCTCCCTGCCATCGGTCAGATGATCGACGACATGTCCTTCGCCGGACAGCCCCCGGACCACATAGGCGGCTGTTTCGGCGTCGTCTTCTGCAAGCAGGATGCGCATCGTGAAGAATCCCCTCTGTTGTCGTTCCCCGGTTCGACGGCCGAAACCGGATCGGAAAACGCGCCGAGCCGGTGGATTCGGGCGGCGCAGCCCGCGTCTTCCCCCGCCTTCTGCCTATCGCAAGACGGCGCCCGGGCGAAGACATGATCGCGGCCGGCGGGGCGCGGGAACCGCGGTCCTGTTGCCGGCCCGCATCCCCTGCTTTCCGCTGCGGCGGGGCAATTTTCGGTTATCCGGTGGCAATGGCAGCGGCTCGCCAGGGCGAAACCCCTTTCAACGGGCTTACTTTTTTGTAAGAAGCGGGCCCAGGCCGCATTGACGCTTGGCAAGTCCGCCCCGCTTTGGGTAAGCCCGCAGCGATCCGTGAACGTTTCGAACAAACTGGTGTCCGCGCATGGTCCGACCGAGCCTTCAGTCCCTGCGAAGCGCGGCGCCCGTCCTGATCGGGGCGGCGTTATTCGCACTGGGTCTCTACGCGCTCTATACCTTGCTGAAGCCCGTCAGCCTGGCCGATGTGGCGGCGCAGATCAGGTCCACACCGGTGGCGAGCCTTGGCGCCGCCCTGGGCGCGACGGCGACAGGTTATGTCGCGCTGATCTTCTATGACTGGTTCGGGCTGCGCTTCATCGGCAAGCGCCTTGATCGCGGGATCGTCGCGCTTGGTGGCTTTCTGGGCTATGCCTTCGGCAACACGATCGGTGTCAGCGTCGTGTCCGGCGGCGCGGTGAGATACCGCATCTATTCGGCCGTCGGCCTGAACGCGTTCGAGGTCGCGGCCGTCTCGGGCTATATCGCGCTGGCCCTGGGGACCGGCCTGACGCTGCTCGGGGTGGTCGCGCTGGCCATCAATCCCGGCGCGATCGGCGCCTATCTGCCCTATGCGCCGGGAACCATCCAGATGGTCGCAGGGACCATCGCGGCGGTTTCCGTGCTGATGATCGGCTGGATGTCCGCGACCCAGCGCAGCCTTGCCATCCGCGGCCACCGGTTGCGACTGCCCCCGCCCGCCGATCTTGCCGGACAGCTTGTCGTCACCCTCATCGACGTCGCGGCGGCATCCTTTGCGCTGTGGATCCTGCTGCCGGCGGGCAAGCCCGACTATGCCAGCTTCGTCGCGGTCTATGCCGCCGCGACCATGCTCGGCGTGCTCAGCCATGTTCCGGGCGGGATCGGCGTCTTCGAGACGGTGGTGATCGGAACGCTGCCCGCCTCGGTGCCGGTCGGTGACGCCGCTGCGGCGCTGCTGCTGTTCCGGCTGATCTATTACCTGGTGCCCTTCGCACTGGCATTCGTCCTGGTCGGGCTGAACGAGGCCCGGCTGGCAAGCGGACTTGGCTCGCGGCTGGTGGGGCGGGCTCCGGGAATGCAACCCGCGCTTGCCACGCTGCGTGGATTTTCGCCCGGTCTGGTCGCGGTGGTCGCATTCGGTTTCGGGGCCTACCTGCTTCTGGTCACGATGCTGCCGTCGGTCCGCGCCAACGCCATCGCCGAGGGCGACCTGGTCGGAGCCGTGCTGCTGGAAGGGGGAACCATCGCCTCTGCCGTGGCCGGGATCGCGCTGATCATCGTGTCGCATGGCCTGGCCCGCCGGGTATCGTCGGCCTGGTGGTTCGCCATCGGTGCCCTGCTGGCTGGGTCCGTTGCCTCGCTGCTCAACGATTTCGGTTACGAGAATGCGGCCTTCCTGGCCTTCGGCGCGCTTTTGCTGTTGCCGTTCCGCAAGGCCTTCGATCGCCCCGGCCGGCTGACAGCGGGCGTGTTCGAGCCGCGCTGGTTCGCGACGGTCGTCGGCGTCGGCCTTGCGGCGGCAACTTTCTTCTTTTTCGTGCACAAGGCGGTTCCCTATTCCAATGACCTCTGGTCCGAGTTCTCGCGAAGCTCGAACACGCCGCGGGCGCTGCGGGCCGGGCTGGTGGCGACGGCGCTGATGTTCTTCTTCGGGATCTATCTGCTGACCCGGCCCGTCGGCCATACACCACCGCGCGATGCCGATGCCGAAACCCTGTCGCGCGCGGCCCGATTGTGCGGCGAGGCCCAGGATCCGCAATGCTGGCTTGGCCAGACCGGCGACAAGCGGTTCCTGTTTTCCGAATCCGGCAATGCCTTCGTCATGTATGGGGTTCGCGGACGATCCTGGATCGTGCTCGGCGATCCGGTTGGCGATCCGGACGAATTCGAGGCGCTCGTCTGGTCCTTTCTCGAATACGCCGCCCAGTCAAACGGGCGGCCCGTCTTCTACGAGATCAGCGGACGCAACCTCGCGCTGTGGGTCGAAATGGGGCTGACGCTGCACAAGACGGGCGAGGAAGCGATCATCCGCCTGTCCGATTTCAGCCTCTCGGGCGGCCGGTTCAAGACCATGCGCGCCGCGATGAACAAGCGCCAGCGGGACGGTTATGAATGCGCGCTTCTGTCCGCGCCGCACGACCCCGCGCTGATGGCCGAACTGCGCCAGATCTCGGAGGCCTGGCTTGGCGGCAAGGCCGGTCACGAGAAGGGCTTTTCGGTCGGCCGGTTCGACCCGGACTATCTGGCGCTGTTCGACATCGCCGTGGTGCGCAAGGATGGCCGCATCGCAGCCTTTGCGAATATCATGGAATCCTGTGGCGGGCGGCGCGTCAGCGTCGATCTGATGCGATACCTGCCCGGAGAGGCTTCGGGCCTGATGGAATACATGTTCCTCTGCCTGATCCAGCACTACAAGGCGCGCGGCGCCGAAGAATTCAGCCTTGGCACAGCGCCGTTGTCGGGCCTGTCCGAACGTTCGGTCGCGCGATCCTGGAATCGCTTTGGCGGGCTGATCTATCGTCATGCGCGCGCCTTCTACAACTTCGAGGGCCTGCGCGCCTTCAAGCAGAAATTTCAGCCCGAATGGCGCCCGCGCTATCTGGCGCTGCCACCCAATGTGTCACCCATGCTTGCAATGGGCGATGTCGCGCTGCTGATTGCGGGTTCGGCGCGCGGACTGATTTCAAGATAGGCCGATGAACCTTTCACTTGATCAAATTCTTCCCTCGCTCCAGGCGCTTGGCGTTCTTGGCTACTGGCTCATCGGTCTTGCATCGATGCTCGAGGCGTTCTTCCTGACCGGGGTCGTGGTTCCCGGAACCCTGATCGTGGATGCCGGCGGCGTTCTGGTGCAGCGGGGTCTTCTGGATTTCTTCGATCTGGTCTGGTTCGTCGCGATCGGCTCTGTCCTCGGTTCGGAACTGGGCTACTGGATCGGCAGGCTGGCCATGAACCGGCTGCCCGGCCGGCGTCGGATCGGCGATTCGGCCGCCTTTGCACGGGCTACCCGCCTGTTTGAAAGACGCGGCGGAATGGCGCTGATCATCGGCCGCTTTCTGGGGCCGGTCGCAGGTCTCGTACCGCTGGCCGCCGGCATGGCGGGAATGAAGCGACGCCAGTTTCTGATCTGGAACCTGGCGGGCAGCCTTCCCTATGCGCTGAGCCATGTCGCCATAGGCTATTTTCTGGGCGACGTCATGGGCAGGATCGGCGGATCGCTGACGCGCCTCGCCGTCCTGGGCGGCGGTGTCGGCCTGTTGCTGATCGTGCTTTGGGTCATGCTTTATGCGGCGCTGCGGCTGGTTCCCCTGGCATGGGCGGTCATTTCTGCCGCCCTCGGCAATCTGGCCGACAGCCCCGCGATCGGGAGACGCATCGCAGCCCACCCGCAAGCGGCGCGTTGGGTTCTGGCCCGTTTCGACGGCACCTCCTTCACCGGATTGCCGCTGAGTCTTCTGATGGTGATCTTCTTTTATATCGGCGCGGTCTGGCTGGATTCCGCCGTCGATTTCCTGGCTGGCAACCCGATGCTTCAACTCGACATGCGGCTGGCCCAGCTGATCCACCACTTCCAGTCGCCGGGGCCGATCCGGATCGCCTCGCTGATCACTGCATTGGGGGGATGGCATGTCGTGGTGCCGGTCTTCGGCGCGGCGATGCTGTGGCTGCTGCTGTCCGGTCGGCGCGCGCTTGCCGCGGGGCTGGCCGTATCGGTGATCGGGAACACGATCTCGGTGGCCTTGCTGAAGCTTGCCTTCGCGCGACCGCGTTCCCCGCTGGGCGTCTTCGCCGAAACCTCGGGCAGCTTTCCGTCGGGTCATGCGGCCGCGTCGGTCGCGGCCTACGGGATGATTCTCTATGTCATCTGGCGGGCCGGAAGGCTGCGCGCCGAGACGGCGCTTCTGCTGGCGGGTTTTCTGGCCTTCGCCATTGGCGGAAGCCGGATCTATCTGATCGAGCATTACCTCAGCGATGTCCTGAACGGCTGGCTGGTCGGCGCGCTGTGGGTCACCATGGGCGTGGCCATCGCCGAATGGCGGCTGTCGGAACGGCCCGAGCCGCACCGGGGCGCCCGCGGATCCGCGAGGATCGTGGGCGTTGCGCTGATCCTGGGACTGATCGGCCTGGCCGCCGCGAATGTCTGGCGCTATGACCATCCGCGCAATACCCCGACCCAGACGGCCGATCGGATCCTGCCGGATGCCGGGGGCCTGGCCGGGATCGCGGGGCTTCCCGCCTCGACGGAATCGCTGATGGGATCGCCGGTTCATCCCATCTCGCTGATCGTCCTTGCGCGGGACGAAGCCGCCCTGTCCGAGGCCATGCGGGCAGCGGGTTGGGACGCATCCCGGTTGCCCTCGGCCGGCCTTGTCTTCGACGCCCTCTATGCCGCCCTCGCCGGCGAGGAAGACCCGACCATCGAGACCGTGTCGCATTTCTGGCGCGGCCAGCCGAACGATCTGGCTTTCGTCCAGCGGCGGCCGGATGGTGCAACACGGTCGATCGCCGCTCCGAAGGCACGGTTCTGGCGCAGCGAATATGTCACCGCCCAGGGATTTCGCGCCTTTTTCGGGACCGTCGGGCAGGACGAGGCCGCGGAGCCAGGATCCGGGCGGCCCTTCGCGTCCGACCCCGCCATTCGCGACCGGCTGGAACAACAGCTTCTTGCCCTGCAGGCGACCCGTGTGACCCGCATCGCGCTGCCACGGCCGCGCGATGCCGCCGCGACGGCAGAACAGGCTGACGCGGTCGTTTTGGCCCTGCCCTGACCGGCCACGCACCAAGGCGGCGCGGGCTTACCAAACCGTAAGAACCGCGTCAGACCTTGCGGGAAAGATTCTGTCATCTCTTGCGCTGCGGACCTCGGATCGAGGCCGCCTTGAACAAGACAGGATGCTTTTCATGAACGCCACCTTTCGAAACCTGCTCTTGTCGGCGGTGCTGATCGCCGTTCCGGCCGGCGGGTTCACCCTGGCCGAGATGTATATCTCGCCGACAGCGCAGGACGCTTCTGCCACGCAGGCCTCGGCCGGTCTTGGCGATCTGTCCGCCTACAAGACCATCGTGACCGACACGCAGGCCATCGCCGCCACCGGCGATTACACCGCGGCCGAGCGCCGGATCACCGATCTCGAAACCCTGTGGGACAAGAACGCCGCCGCCCTCCGCCAGGGCGATCGTGGCGCTTGGAACAACGTCGACGCGGCCGCGGACGGCGCCTTCAAGGCGCTGCGCGCCGATGCGCCGGACAAGGCGACGGTCGATGTGGCGCTGGCCAGGCTGGCCACGACGCTGGACGCCCCCGCCGCAACCACGGCCGCGGCCTCGGGCCCGGTTCAGTATGTCTCGGGCATTGCCGTCACCGACCAGAGCGGACGCGCCCTGCCCTGCGAAGAACTGATCGGGCAATTGCGCGACGCGATCGGCACGACCACGCCGACCACCGCTGTCAGCGGTCTGCAAGCCAAGGCGCTGGAACGCTGCAATGCCGACGATGATGCCCGAGCCGACGCCTATTCGGCGCAGGCACTGGCCCAAATCAAGGGATGAAGACCATGAGCGACGCAACTTTCACCGATATCGACCGCCCGCTTGCGCAATCCGCCCGGATCAACCGGGTTCCCGAAGTCACCCCCGGCTTCTGGCTGATCAAGCTGACTGCCGTGACCATGGGCGAGACCGCCGCCGATCTGCTGGCCGTCAATCTGGGCCTCGGACTGGGAAAGACGACACTTCTGATGACCGCCATCCTGATCGCGGCGATGATCTGGCAGTTCCGTCAAAGGGCCTATGTGCCCGCCGTCTACTGGATCGCCGTGGTGCTGATCTCGGTGGTCGGCACGCTGATCACCGACAACATGACCGACGCCTTCGGTATCCCGCTGATCGATTCGACCATCGGTTTCACGCTGGCGCTGGCCGCGACCTTTGCGGTCTGGTACGCGGTCGAACGGACGCTGTCGATCCACGAGGTCTTCACCTTCCGACGCGAGGCCTTCTACTGGCTGGCGATCCTGTTCACCTTCGCGCTTGGCACGGCGGTGGGCGACCTGATCTCCGAGGCCTTCGGGGTCGGCTTTGCCGGAACCGGCGTGCTGTTCGGGCTGATCATCGCGTCGCTGGCGCTTGGCTATTTCGCCTTGGGTCTGGACGGGATGTGGGCCTTCTGGCTGTGCTACATCTTCACCCGGCCGCTTGGTGCCTCTATCGGCGACTTTCTGGCACAGCCGGCCGAGTTCGGCGGCCTGGGCCTCGGCACCGTGATCACCAGCTTCGTCTTCCTGATCGTGATCGCCTCGACCGTCTTCGTGATGACCACGAAGGCCGCGCCCGAACTGGCCGAATGAGCCACTAATCCGGCAAGCTTCGTGCCGGCCTGACACCACCTTGCCGCCGCCCCGCCTGTCATGGGGGGCGGCGGTCCGGCGCTACCGGCCGCAAGGTGCGTGATCCGCGGACAGGCTTGCCCTGTGCGCGGATATCCTCGCCCGACGTCCGGCAGGCACCGGGCGACCCGCATCAAGCGATGCGAAAGACGCTGCCCGGACCGATCGCAGTATCGGTCGCGACCGCGCCGATCTCGGCCAGCGCAATCAGGTGGGCCAGGCAGTTGCGCGCCGCCGCGGGCAACAATCCCGGCGCAATGTCCTGGTAGAGACGCTGCGCGAGGCCGTCTGCGGTATCGGATCGCCGGCAAAGCGCGGCCAGGATCTGGGCGCTGCGTTCCCGCCGGTGGACAACCAGTTCGGCCAGCCTGACGGCGGGGTTTTCGATCGCGTCGCCGTGGGCAGGCAGCATCCGGCGCGGCGCAAGCGCGTCAAGCCGCGCAAGCGAGCGCAGGTAATCGATCAGATCCCCGTCCGGCGGTGAGATGATGGTCGAGGCCCAGCCCATCACGAGATCGCCGCAAAAGACCTGATCGCCCCACAGAAAGCACAGATGGCTGGCGGCATGGCCGGGCATGTGCAGGGCCTGCAGGCGCCAGTCCGGGCTTTCGATCAAGTCGCCGTCGCGAAGCACCCGATCGGGCGCGAAATGGCGGTCCAGCCCCTCGCCGCCGCCCTCCATCCCCGCCGCCGCGAGCCGGCGCATCACCGCCGAGCGGCCCGATTCGGCGGCACCAAAGGCCAGCACCGGCGCCTGCGTCCGGCGCGACAGCGCCAGGGCGCCCGCGGAATGGTCGCGATGGGCATGGGTCACCAGGATATGGGTGATCGGTCCGGGTGCCGCGTCCAGGATCGCATGCAGATGGCCGGGATCGTCGGGGCCGGGATCGATGACCGCGACATGATCGCGGCCGATCAGGAAGCTGTTGGTTCCCGGCCCGGTCAACGGCGAGGGGTTCGGCGCAAGGATGCGCAGCGGCTCTTTCGGATCGGCGCTCATCGTCATAGCCTAGCGTGGCGCGAAAGGGGTTGCCACGTTGAACCACACAGAGACCAGTTGGCTGAAAGGGCTGTTTCCGCGCGGGCTTTATGGACGGGCGGCGCTGATCCTGATCCTGCCGGTGGTCGTGATCACCCTGGTCGTCAGCGTGATGATCCTTCAGCGCCATTTCGAGGGTGTCACCCGGCAGATGACAGCCAGCATGGCGCGCGAACTGGACTTCGTGCTGCGACGCATGGACCGCGCCGAAAACTTGGCCACCGCGAAGCTGGCGGGACAATCCATCGCCGCGCCGCTGGGCTTGCGGCTGCAGCTTCCGGCGCCGGAGCGGCAGGGCGACAGCCGGGTCTTCTACGATTTCTCGGGTCGGGTGCTGATCCGCGAATTGCGCAACAATGTGCCCGGCATCACCGCCATCGACCTGGTCGGCGACGACAGCGTCGTGGCGGTCACCCTGACGGGCCGCTACGGCCCCTTCTCGGTCACCTTCGACCGCACCCGCGTGACCGCCACCAATCCGCACCAGTTATTCGTCCTGATGATCTTCACCTCGCTGCTGATGAGCGGGATCGCCGTGGTCTTTCTGCGCAACCAGTTGCGGCCGATCCGCAGGCTGGCACGGGCGGCCGAGGAATACGGAAAGGGACGCGTGGTCGCCTACAGGACTGCCGGCGCGACCGAGGTCCGCAGCGCCGGCACCGCGTTTCTGGACATGCGCAACCGGCTGGAACGGCAGAACGAACAGCGCAAGATGATGATGTCGGGGATCAGCCACGATCTGCGGACGCCGTTGACGCGGATGCAGCTTGGGCTGTCGATGATCTCGACCGACATTCCGCCCGATGCCGATGACATCGCCGCGATGCAGGCCGATCTGGCCGAGATGAACCGCATGATCGACGCATTTCTGGACTATGCCCGCGACGATGCCCGGGAAAGCCCGGCCGAGGCGATCAACGTGGCCGATTTCCTCGGCGCAATCGCCAGCGATGGGCAACGGGCGGGCCATGATGTCCTGCTGCTGGGGGTCAGCGGCGATCCGCAGGGCCAGGCGACCTTTCGCCGCGACATGCTGCGGCGCGCGCTTGAAAACCTGATCGGCAATGCCGTCCGCTATGGCAGCCGGGCCGAGATCGACGCGACCCTGGGCCCGCGCAGCCTGCGGATCGGGGTCGAGGATGACGGGCCGGGAATACCCGACGACAGCCTGGAGGCCGCGATGCGCCCCTTTACCCGGCTGGATCCGTCGCGCAACCGCAACAGCGGGCAAGGCGCGGGGCTGGGGCTGGCAATCGCGGCCGATGTCGCGCGCGGGCATGGCGGTCAGTTGCGGCTGGGCCGCGGCGCGCGGCTGGGCGGATTGCGGGCCGAGATCGTGATCCCCCGCTGACGGCGCTGGCCGCGCTTCGCGATGCAGGTGCGGGGCGTCCTGCGGGATCCGGTGCGGGACCTGCCTGGCAGGGCGTCGGCCGGGCCCGCAATCCGGCAGACGCCATCCCGGATTTCCGATTGCGCGCCCGCCGGACTTACATCCATTTGCGTCCCGCCGGCGGTGTCACATAATATGTGGTATTCTCTCCGTCATATTGAACGCGGCCCGTGCCGCGCCTAGATTGTCGCGATGCAGGGGCCGTGCGTCGCCATGACGGGGCCACGGCTTCGGGCAGGAAAGGAACGCAAAGCAATGAACGAATTCGCTTCTCAGACCTATCCGGTGCTGCCTTTGCGCGACATCGTGGTGTTTCCTCACATGATCGTGCCGCTGTTCGTGGGCCGCGAGAAATCGGTCCGCGCGCTGGAGGCGGTGATGGAATCGGACAGCCCGATTCTGCTGGCCGCGCAGAAGGACGCCTCGGTCGACGAACCCGACGAAGACGGTATCTATCGCACCGGCGTTCTGGCCAACGTGCTGCAATTGCTGAAATTGCCCGACGGCACCGTCAAGGTGCTGGTCGAGGGGCAGGAGCGCGTGCAGATCACCGATTTCGTGCCGAACGAGGATCATTTCGAAGCCTCGGCCATCGTCCTTGCCGAAAGCCGGGGCGACGAAGCCACGCTGACCGCCCTGGTGCGCACCGTCGCCGAGGAATTCGAGCGTTACGTCAAGGTGCGCAAGAACATTCCCGAAGAGGTCGTCACCGCCGTCGCCGAGGCGAAGGAACCCGGCAAGCTGGCCGATCTGGCCGCCGGCCACATGGGCATCGACCTGGACAAGAAACAGGAATTGCTGGACACGCTGGACGTGGCCGCACGGCTGGAAAAGGTCTATTCGATGATGCAGGGCGAAATGTCCGTGCTGCAGGTCGAAAAGAAGATCAAGTCGCGCGTCAAGACCCAGATGGAGAAGACGCAGCGCGAATACTACCTGAATGAG
>NZ_DHXG01000055.1:11107-24475 GCF_002413585.1 Paracoccus sp. UBA5162 | reverse complement strand
GATGAAGGCCATTCAGAAGGAACTGGGCGATGGCGAGGACGGCCAGAACGAGCTGGCCGAGCTGGAAGAAAAGATCGCCGCGACCAAGTTCAGCAAGGAAGCCCGCGAAAAGGCGGAATCCGAGCTGAAGAAGCTGAAGTCGATGTCGCCGATGTCGGCCGAGGCCACGGTCAGCCGCAATTACCTGGATTGGCTGCTGGCGCTGCCCTGGGGCGTGAAGTCGCGCACCAGAAAGGATCTGTCCAAGGCGGAACAGGTGCTGGACGCGGATCACTATGGGTTGGAAAAGGTCAAGGAACGGATTGTCGAATATCTGGCGGTGCAGAACCGGTCGACCAAGCTGAAGGGGCCGATCCTGTGCCTTGTCGGGCCTCCGGGTGTCGGCAAGACCTCGCTGGGCCGGTCGGTCGCGCGGGCGACGGGGCGGGAATTCATCCGCATCAGCCTGGGCGGCGTCCGTGACGAATCCGAGATCCGGGGCCACCGCCGCACCTATATCGGCTCGATGCCCGGCAAGATCATCCAGGCGCTGAAAAAGGCCAAGACGACCAACCCGCTGATCCTGCTGGATGAAATCGACAAGATGGGGCAGGATTTCCGTGGCGACCCGGCCAGCGCGATGCTGGAGGTGCTGGATCCCGAACAGAACGCGACCTTCGTCGATCACTATCTCGAGGTCGAATACGACCTGTCGAACGTGATGTTCGTGACCACCGCCAACAGCTACAACATGCCCGGACCGCTGCTGGACCGGATGGAGATCATCCCGCTGGCCGGCTATACCGAGGACGAAAAGCGCGAGATCGCCAAGCAGCACCTGCTGCCCAAGCAGATCAAGGCCAACGGCCTGCGCAAGGGCGAATTCAGCGTCAGCGACGCGGCCCTGACCCATGTGATCCGCTATTACACCCGCGAGGCGGGGGTGCGGTCGCTGGAACGCGAGATTGCCAAGCTGGCGCGCAAATCCGTGACCGAGATCCTGAAGGGCAAGGTCAAGTCCGTCGAGGTGACGCCCGAGAAGGCCGAGGAATATCTGGGCGTGCGGCGGCATCGCTACGGCCTGGCCGAGAAAGAGGATCAGGTCGGCGTCGTCACCGGGCTGGCCTGGACATCGGTCGGCGGCGATCTGTTGCAGATCGAGGCGCTGCGCCTGCCCGGCAAGGGTCGGATGAAGACGACCGGCAAACTGGGCGACGTGATGAAGGAATCGATCGACGCGGCCTCCAGCTTCGTGCGCTCGATCTCGCCCGAAATCGGGGTGAGGCCGCCGGAATTCGACAAGCGCGACATCCATGTCCACGTTCCCGAAGGCGCCACGCCCAAGGACGGGCCCTCGGCCGGGGTGGCGATGGTGACCTCTGTCGTGTCGGTGATGACCGGCATTCCGGTCCGCAAGGACGTCGCGATGACCGGTGAGGTCACCTTGCGCGGCAACGTCCTGGCCATCGGCGGGTTGAAGGAAAAACTGCTGGCGGCGCTGCGCGGGGGTATCAAGACGGTGCTGATACCGGCCGACAACGAAAAGGATCTGGCCGAAATCCCCGACAACGTGAAGACCGGACTGACGATCATCCCGGTCGGCAATGTCCGCGAGGTCCTGAAACGCGCCCTGGTTCGGATGCCCGACCCGGTCGAGTGGGACGAGGCCGCCGAAGAGGCCGCCGAGGCGGCGCGAATCGCCTCGGGCCAGGGGGGCGAAAAGGGCGGGGCCACGGTCGCGCATTGATCGCCGCAACTTGCAGTTGGTGAACTTGGCAGCCGCCGGGTCAGGGTTTTCCTGGCCCGGCGCTTTCTTTTCACGGAACTTGGGCGATTCATAATTGACCAATGGTTAATCGATGCGCCACGCTAAACCGAATGTTCCGGTTTTGTGATTGAGGGGTTGGGAAATGGTGAAAAGCGACGGGGCGGCACCGAAAAATCCGCAGCCTGCACGGGTTGTCCAGAAAAAGGATTTCGTCGAGCGGGTTCTGGCAGCGACCGGCGCGAAGAGGTCCGAGGCGCGGCCGATCATCGACGCGACACTGGCACAGCTTGGCGAGGCCCTGTCGGCCGGACAGACGCTGGCGGTGCCGCCTCTGGGCCGGGGCCGGGTGAATCTGGAAAAGGATCTGCGCGGCGGCGACGTGATCACGCTGCGCCTGCGCCGCAAGCCCGCATCCTGACACGCGGCATTTCGCGCCGATCCGGTCTTGCATCGTCAGCACCCTGCGGCTAAAAGCCCGTCCACCGGGTGATTAGCTCAGTGGTAGAGCGCTTCGTTCACATCGAAGATGTCGGCGGTTCAAATCCGTCATCACCCACCATCAAACATTCCGACCCAAGACTCGGCTGGGGCCGCAAGGCGAAAGCGGCCCCGTTCATTCTGGCGGAGAAGATCAGCCTCCGGCACCGTTTTCCGTGTCATCCTGGCCGGTGTGATCTTTGCGGTCGTGACTGCGCATGACCGCCGCCATGTCGATTCCCGCGAAGATCAGCGTCAGCAGGACGACACCGCCAAGATCCAGCCGTGGCACATGCCAGACCAGAATGATCAGAAACGCCGCAAGAACGACGAAGGCCAGCAGGGCCAAGATCCTGTCCGTCATCCGAACCTCCTCGATTCGCTTTCTTCGGACGCGTCGAGGCGTGCAGTCAGCCATGCCGCGACGCGCAGAAGCCGCGCATCCTCGCCGCGCCGTCCGATCAGCTGGACACCCATCGGCAGGCCGTTTTCGTCCGCCAGCAGGGGCAGGCTGATCGCCGGCACACCGCACAGGGTCCAGGGCCCGTTCATGGCGGCCGAGCCGGTGCTGCCCTCGCCGATGGCCGGGGCGGGTCCGGTCGCAGCCGGGCACAGGATCGCGTCGCAGCGGCTGAGCAGGTCGTCCAGCCCCGCATTCAGCACCTGACGCCAATCAAGCGCCGCAAGGTAATCACGCGCCAGGATCCCCTGTCCTTCGGTCAGGGCGGCGCGCATCTGCGGCGACAGTGCCGCGGCGCCGCGCCGTTCCAGCGGATAATAGCATCGCGCCATCTCGGCCAGATTGATGCGGCGGCGGATCGATTCGGCCTCGGCGAAGGCGGGGGGCAGATCGACGCCGTGGGCGCGGTCGCCCAACTCGGCGGTCAGTTCGGCCATTGCCTGCTGCATCGGCGATTCGGCCCCCGGCAGGCTGACCACCGCCAGCAGCGGCGGCAGCGGCGGCTGCTGCGTGGCAGCGTCAGAAAGGCGCGGGACCGGCTGCATCGCGGTCGCCTGATCCTGCGGGTCGTGGCCTGCCATCGCCTCGACCAGCAGCGCGACATCCTCGAGCGAACGCGCGAAGCCGCCCACCGTATCCAGAAACGGCGATTGCGTCAGAACTCCGGTCCGGCCGATCAGGCCGAAGCTGGGCTTGAAGCCGACCGTGCCGCAATAGGAAGCCGGGCGAATTACCGAGCCGCCGGTCTGGGTCCCCACCGCCAAAGGCACCTGCCCCGAGGCGACCGCCACCGCCGATCCCGATGAGGAACCGCCGGGCGTCCGCTGCGGGTCGTGCGGATTGCGCGCCTGCGAGGGCGCCAGATACGCCAGTTCGGTCGTCGCCGTCTTGCCGATGACGACCGCGCCCGCCGCGCGCAGCCTTGCGACCAGATGGGCATCCTCGGGCGGGACGCGGCCCTTTTCGACCGGGGTTCCGCGTTCCGTCGGCATCCCTGCCGTGTCGATCACGTCCTTGATTCCCACCGGCACGCCATGCAGCGGACCGATCGCCGCGCCGGCCTTGCGTCGGGCGTCAAGCGCCCGTGCCTGTGCCACGGCGTCCTGGCCATCGACGAAGGCCCAGGCCCGCAATTGCGGCTCGGTCTCGGCGATGCGTTTCAGACAGGCGGCGGTGGCCGCCTCGGCCGACAGTGCGCCCGAGGCGATCAGGTCGCGAAGGGCGCGCGCGCCCAGGGAGACCGGATCATGAGCCATAGATCATCCTGGGCAGCACGAAGACGATATCGGGCCAGATATACATGAGCGCCATGGCCATGAAGACCATCAGCAGGAACGGCATCACACCCGAGAAGATGTCGGTCAGCTTGACCTCGGGCGGGGCTATCCCCTTTAGGTAATAGGCCGACATCGCCATCGGCGGGGTCAGGAACGAGGTTTGCAGGTTCAGCGCCACGAGGATGCCGAAGAACAACGGATCGATGTCGAACAGCGGCAACAGCGGCAGGAAGATCGGCACGAAGATGATGATGATCTCGGACCATTCCAGCGGCCAGCCCAGCAGGAAGATGATCAGTTGCGCCAGCAGCAGGAATTGCAGCGGCGTCAGGTCCAGCCCGCCGACGAATTCCGCGATCACCTGTTCGCCCCCCAGATAGGAGAAGACCGACGAGAAGGTGTAGGATCCGACGAACAGCCAGCAGACCATCGCCGTGGTGCGCACGGTCAGATAGACGGATTCGCGCAACCGCTGGAACGTCATCGCGCGATAGATCACCGCCAGAACCATGCCGCCAAGCGCGCCGATCGCCGCCGCCTCGGTCGGTGTGGCCAGACCGAACAGGATCGAGCCCAGGACGGCCAGGATCAGGAAGGCCAGCGGAAAGAACGAGGTGATCAGCATCACGATCAGCCGGCCCGTGGGCACGGTGGGCACCTCGTCCTCGGTCGGGCGCGGCGCGACCGAAGGTTGCAGGATCGACCGGCCGACGACATAGGTCAGATAGAGGCCCACCAGCACCAGTCCGGGCAGCATCGCACCCGCATAAAGGCGCACGATCGACACGCCCGAGGCCGCGGCATAGACGATCAGCATGATCGAGGGCGGAATCAGGATGCCCAGCGTGCCGCCGGCGCAGATGATGCCGCTGGCAAAGCGCGGGTCATAGCGCGCCTTCAGCATTGCCGGCAGCGCCAGCAATCCCATCAGCGTGACCACGGCACCGACGATGCCGGTCGCGGTGGCGAACAGCGCGCAGGTGATCAGCGCGGCCACACCCATCGAACCGGGCATCCGGCGCGAGGCGATCGCCAGCGTCGAGAACAGCCGATCGACGATATTGGCCCGCTCGACCACATAGCCCATGAACAGGAACAGCGGCACCGCCGTCAGCACCTCGTTGGACATGACGGTATAGGTCTGGTTGATGAACAGATCGAAGATGCGGTTGTTGTAGAATCCTTCGAGCCAGGTCCATTTCTGCGTCAGCCAGGCCGCATCCTCGGGCAGCCGGTCCAGCGCACGCCACATGCGCGCGGCATCGAAATAGGCGTAATAGCCAAAGCCGATCCCCAGGGCCATCAGCGTGAAGGCGATGGGAAAGCCCAGAAAGACCAGGAAGATGAATATGCCCAGCATGAACAGGGCAATCTGCGGATCTGTCACGCGCGCGTCTCCGTGCTGGGATCAGTGGGATCAGGCTGGTCAGTCGACATGCACACCGGCCCGCGGCGCCTGATCGCGCAGCAGAAGTTCTTCGGTTTCCTCGACATCCTCGTCGGCCTTGATCCAGACGCCGTCGCGCATGGCGATGATGCTGCGCATCAGCTGCGCCAGGCCCTGGATGAACAGCAGGATCCCCGCCGCCACGATGACCGACTTGAATTGATAGATCGGGATGCCGGCGGGGCTGTTCACGCTGACCTCGCCGTATTGCCAGGACCTGCTGGCATATTTCCAGCCCGACAGGATCAGGGCGGTGACACCGGGAAAAAAGAACAGCAGGTACAGGACGAAATCCACCGCGCCCTGCACCCTGACAGGCCAGAGCCGATAGAGGAAATCGCCCCTGACATGGCCGCCGCGCGACAGGGTATAGGCTCCGCCCATCATGAACAGCGTTCCATACATGATGAAGGACACATCCAGCGACCAGCTTGTCGGGCTGTTCAGCACGTAGCGCACGAAGACCTCGTAGCTGACGCCGAAGGTCATCAGCAGAATGAGCCAGCCGAACGACTTGCCGAACCATCCCGACAGGTTGTCGGCGAAGCGGATGAAGGACAGCATGGGAAACCCTTTCGGTCAGGCCCGCCCCGCGCTGTGTGGCGGAACGGGCCCTGTCTGATTTAAAGCTTCAGCTCGCCGGGGAAGAAATGTTCGTAGGCCAGCGTGTAGTCGGGCTTGTCCATCAGTTCGTAGAACACCGTGCGCTTGACCCAGTCGCGCTGGCTGTCCAGCACCTTCTTGATGAAGGGATCCTGTTCAAGCGTGGTGATCATCTCGGACCAGGCGTCAAGCTGGGCCGACAGGATGTCCTGCGGGGTCTTGCGCACCGTCACGCCGCCGTCGCGCAGCTTCTGCAGGTCGGACGAATAATTGTCCAGCGCGAAGGCGGTGTTATAGGTCGAAACCGCCTCGACCCCATGTTCCAGGATTGCGCGCAGATCGGGGTCCAGCGTCTCCATCAGGTCGCGGTTGAAGAGAAACTCGAACGCCTCGGAGGCCTGGTGATAGCTGCCCAGATAATAGTTCTTGGCCACGTCCTGAGCGCCGAATCGCATGTCCGAGGACGGGTTGTTGAACTCGAACGCGTCGATGACGCCGCGTTCCATCGCAGGCACGATCTCGCCGCCAGGAAGCTGGGCCACCGACATGCCCATGGATTGCAGCAGATCCGCCGCAAGCCCGACGGTGCGGTACTTGATCCCCTTGATGTCGTCGACCCCGTTGATCGGGTTCTTGAACCAGCCGAAGGGCTGGGCGGGCATCGGAAAGCCGAACATGCCGATCACGTTCAGCCCCATCGAATCCTGCGTCAGTTCGCGATACAGATCCTGGCCGCCGCCCTGGTAGAACCACGACAGCATGTTGGTGGGATCGCCGCCGAAGACCGGGCCGGTGCCGAACAGCGACGCCGCCTTGTTCTTGCCATACCAATAGGCCGCGACCGAATGGGCGATGTCGATCACCCCGTCGCTGACCCCGTCCATGACCTGAAAGGCGCCCACGACCGCGCCTGCCGGCAGCAGGTCGATCTTCAGCCGCCCGCCCGACATCGCCTCGACCCGGTCCACGTATTGCTGCGCCATGGTCTGCCAGATGTCGGACGCGGGCCAGCTGGTCTGCATCTTCAGCACCATCGGCGATTGCGCCAGAACCGCCGGCGCGGCCAGCAGCGTGCTGGCGGCGGCACCGCCGGCGACAGCGCCGCCACGGCGCAGGAACGAGCGCCGCGACACCGGCCCCGCAGTTTCATTCGTCTTGGTCATCGTCTTACCTCCCTGTTCGATCCGGGCCTTCCTCGTGACCCTCTTGCGACCGTGATCGCAAGACTGCCCGCTAAAACACCGATCTGGCAAGCCTTTAGGTGGCCCTTGAAGCATTAAAGATTGATCGGGCCTTATCAGCGACAACCGGCGCGCGATCACGGAATCATTGACGCAACGGCAAGCGACCCTCATCCTGTCATGGTCACAAGATGACACAGGGAGGGATGGAATGAACACGCTCATGCTGGGGGCGGCCGCGGCCGCATTGATGGCGACGGCTGCCGTCGCACAGAATACGGATGTGCCCGACAATCTGGACAAGCTGTCGAACTTCAAATCCACAGGAACGACGGAGTTCACCTATATCGATCAGACCGGCGATTATGCCGACGGAATCAAGAAGACGCTGGAAAAGATCAAGCTGCCGCAGGGCTTCAAGATCGCGCTCTATGCGGTGGTTCCCGACGCCCGCAACATGGCCGTGGGTCCACAGGGCATCGTCACCTTTGTCGGCACCCGCAAGGACAAGGTCTGGTCCATCACCGACCGCAACAAGGACCGCGTCGCCGACGAGGTGAAGGATTTCGCGCCCTCGCTGGCCTTCACCATCCCCAACGGGCCGTGCTTTTCCAAGGACGGCTTTCTTTATATCGCCGAACAGAACCGCGTGCTGCTGTTCCCCGCGGCCGAGTTCTTCTATGAAAGCCCGGATGTGGCGGCATTCAGCGTCCTGAAACAGGGCGATCTGATTCCCCCGGACGAGGAAAGCTTCAACCACACCGCGCGGGTCTGCGACATCGGACCCGACGGCAAGCTCTACATCGCGCTTGGTCAGCCCTTCAATGTCCCCCCACCGGAAAAGATGGAGAAGTATGACAAATACGGGTTGGGCGGCATCATCCGCATCAATACCGACGGAACCGGACGCGAGGTCTTCGCCCGCGGCATCCGCAACTCGGTCGGGATGGATTTCGATCCCGATACGGGCGATCTGTGGTTCACCGACAACCAGGTGGACGGAATGGGCGACGACATTCCACCCGGAGAGATCAACCATGTCACCGAAGCCGGCCAGAATTTCGGCTTTCCGTGGTATGGCGGCGGCGATGTGCGCACCGTCGAATACAAGGATCAGGATCCGCCGGCCGATGTCGTGATGCCCGCCGTCGAGATGACCGCCCATGCAGCCGATCTGGGCATGACCTTCTACACCGGCAGCATGTTCCCGGAAAAATATCGCGGCGCGATCTTCTCGGCCCAGCACGGATCATGGAACCGCACCACTCCGGTCGGCGCGCGGGTCATGGTCACCTATGTCGCCGAGGACGGCAGCGCCACGACCGAACCCTTTGCCGAGGGCTGGATCGACGAGAATGACGAATATCTGGGCCGGCCCGTCGATGTGGCGCAACTGCGCGACGGATCGCTCCTGGTTTCGGACGATCTCGCCGGCGCGGTCTACCGAATCAGCTACGGCGAATGAGGGTCGCGATCCTTTCGATGGCACTGGGCGGGCTGTGGCTCGCCGGTGCCGCCCTGTCGCAAGAGGTCGCGGGCGATCCCGCCTCGGGCCGCAAGCTGGCCGGGCAATGCCGCACCTGTCACGGAATCGAGGGCGCGGCGAAAATGCCCGCCGCGCCCAGCATCGGCGGCGAACCCGCCAGCTTTCTCGCCAGCCAGTTGACTGCTTTTCGCAGCGGCACCCGGCAGAACGAGATGATGTCGGTCGTCGCCGCCGCCCTGTCGGACCAGCAGATCGCCGATCTGGCGGCCTGGTATTCCTCGCAGACGGCGGTGGCGACGCTGACCGCCGATCCCTCGGGCGCACCCGAATCCTGTGTCTCTTGTCACGGGGTGGACGGAATGGGGATGGATGATGACACACCCGATCTGGCGGGCGAAAACAGCATCTATCTGCTGAGCCAGTTGAAGGCGTTCCGTCAGGGCAGCCGCCCCAGCGAGATCATGCAGCCCATCGCCGAAAGTCTCGACGACGATCAGATGCGGGCAGCGGCGGAATGGTATGCCTCGGTCAAGCTGGAGATCGCCAAGCCGGAATGACCGGTCCTGCCGCGCCGGTTGCCTGATGCAGCCGGCGCCCGTTTTCACGGCTCCGCGCAGGCGCGGAAGGCCGCGAAATTCGCGCCGGGCCTTGACCTTTGCCTGACGGCGGCGTTCGATGCCGGCATCGCAAACGGCATCCTTCATTCGAAACAGGCCCCGACCGCAGGGAACGCGGTCCGGTCTTGCGCGTTTCGGGCAAGGTCCATTCCCGGCCGCCAGAACGGAGGCATTCCTCACGATACGCGCAGCAGGCAGGCCGAACTGTCCAGCACCTCGCCACGGGGCCTGATCGCCCCTGGGCAAGATGCCGGTTTCACCCCCACCGCCACATCAAGGGAGGACGCATGTCACTCTCCATCTCTTTCACCGTCAATGGCACGCGGCGCGATTTGACGATCGACGATCCCCGCGTCACGCTGCTGGATCTTCTGCGCGAAAGGCTGGGCCTGCCCGGCACCAAGAAGGGTTGCGATCGCGGCCAGTGCGGCGCCTGCACGGTTCTTGTGAACGGCCGGCGGATCAATTCCTGCCTGACGCTGGCGGCAACGCTGGACGGCGCCCGGATCACCACGATCGAGGGGCTGGCCCAGGGCGATGCGCTGCATCCGGTGCAGACCGCCTTCATCGAAAATGACGGGTTCCAATGCGGCTATTGCACCCCCGGCCAGATCATGAGCGCGGTCGGCCTGATTGCCGAGGCGAGCGCGGGCGAGGACCTCGAACGCATCCGCGAGGGAATGAGCGGCAATCTGTGCCGCTGCGCCGCCTATCACGGCATCACCCGCGCCGTGCAGCAGGCAACCCGCCGCATGGCCGAAGCCGAACAGGAGGGCACGGCATGAAGATGTTCGATTTCATCCGGCCCGCCAGCATCGACGAGGCCATCGCCGCCTGGCGTCCGGGCGCGGCCTGGCTGGGCGGGGGCACCAATCTGGTCGATCTGATGAAGACCGGGGCGGCGCAGCCGGATCGGCTGATCGATCTTGGCCGGCTGCCCGGCCTCGACCGGATCGAGACCGGGGCGGAGGGCGCCACCCGGATCGGCGCGCGGGTCGGCAATGCCGATCTGGCCCGCGACGCCGATTTCGCCCGCCGCTTTCCGATGGTGGCCGAGGCGCTGCTGTCGGGGGCCTCGGGCCAGTTGCGCAATGCCGCGACCGTGGCCGGCAACCTGATGCAGCGCACGCGCTGCCCCTATTTCCAGAACCCCGAGACCGCCTGCAACAAGCGTCGGCCCGGCACCGGTTGCGATGCGCGCGGCGGCGTCGGCGACAATTACGCGGTGCTGGGCTGGAGCGATGATTGCATCGCCACCCATCCGTCGGATTTCTGCGTTCCGCTGGCGGCGCTGGACGCGGTGGTCGAGGTAATCGGCCCGAACGGCGCGCGCGAAATCGCTTTCGCCGATTTTCACCATCTGCCCGGCACGACGCCTGATCGCGAAACGGCGCTGGAACCGGGCGAACTGATCCTGGCCCTGCGCCTGCCCGCCGCCGCGGCGGAATTCGCAGGTCACGCGCGCTATCTGAAACTGCGAGACCGGACCTCTTTCGCCTTCGCCACGGTCTCGGCTGCCGCGGCGCTGAAAATCGAGGGCGGGATCATCACGGGCGCGCGCCTGGCCCTGGGCGCGGTCGCCGCGAAACCCTGGAGGGCCGCCGAGGCCGAGGCACTGCTGACCGGTCACGCGCCCGACGCGGCCCTGTTCGACCGCGCCGCCGAGGCGGCCCTGTCGGATGCCGTGCCGGCGCATGACAATGCCTGGAAGATCCCGATCGCCCGGCGCGTCGCCGCCCGCGCGCTGGCGCTTGCCGCACGGGGCACGCCGGCGCGGATGCCGGCGCTCCCCGCCTCTGTCTTCGCCGCCGAGGAGCCTGCCCATGTCTGATACCATGTCCCGCCCGATGCGCTTCGGATCGAATTCCGGCCAGCCGCTGACGCGGCGCGACGGTCTTGCCAAGGTAACCGGCACCGCGACCTTCGCCGCCGACAACCACCCCCGGAACCTGCTTTACGCGGTCTGTCTGCCGGCCACGATCGCCCGCGGCCGGGTCGCGCATCTGGATGTCGCGGCGGCCGAGGCGCATCCCGGCGTGAGCCATGTGATGACGCCGCAGAACCGCCCGCCGCTTCAGGGCGATCCGTCCGAAAAGCCGACGATGTTCTCGTTCCGCATCGAGGTGCTTCAGGACGACACGGTCCGCTATGCCGGTCAGCCGATCGCCATGGTTCTGGGCGAGACCATCGAAGCCGCGACCGAGGGCGCGCGCCTTCTGAACCCGCGCTACGAGACGATGACGCCCCGCATCGCCCTGGACCAGAACGAGCCGGAGGCGCTGGAGCCCGGCGCCCTTGGCAGACCCGCCGATGTCGAGCATGGCGACATGCAGACCGCCAGGAATTCCGCCGCGCAAGGCATCGACGTGACCTACGAGACCGCGCCGCAATATCACAACGCGATGGAAACGCACGCGGTCGTGGCGCAATGGGACGGCGACCGGCTGATTCTGGACATGCCCAGTCAGGCGCTTGTGCTGTCCTGTGCGGGATACGCACATTTCTTCGGCATTCCGGCCGGCAACGTCACCCTGCGCAGCCCCTTTCTGGGCGGCGGATTCGGGTCCAAGGCGATCCCGACGGGGCCGCAGGTTCTGGCGATCCTGGCCGCAAGGATGACCGGCCGCCCGGTCAAGCTGATGCTGACGCGCCAGCAGATGTTCGGCCCCGTCGGCCATCGCGGCGCCACACGGCAGCGGCTGCGGCTGGGCACCGATGACGCGGCGGCGCTGAGCTTCATCGATCACGAGGGGGTGTCGGAAACCTCCAGTTTCGACGACTTTCTGGAACCGGCCGCGAATGCCTCGCAGGGGCTCTACGCGGCGCAGGCGCTGCGTTCGACCCATCGCGGCGTACGGCTGGATGTCGGCACGCCCAGCCCGATGCGGGCCCCCGGCGAGGCGTCCGGTTCGGCCGCGCTGGAATGCGCGATGGACGAAATGGCCGAGGCGACGGGCCTCGATCCGCTGGAGTTCCGGCTGCGCAATTACGCCGAGACCGAGCCCGGAACGGGCAAACCCTATTCGTCCAAGGCGCTGCGTGAATGCTATGCCGAGGGGGCGCGTCGTTTCGGCTGGTCCCGGCGACCGCTTGCACCGCGCCAGATGCAGGACGCGGACGGGATGCTGGTCGGCTGGGGCATGGGCACGGCGCTGTTTCCCTGCCCCATGTTTGCCGCCGATGCCCGTGCCACCCTGCGCGCCGACGGCACCGCCCTGTTCGAGACATCGGCCGCCGACATGGGACAGGGCGCATGGACGGCGCTGGCCCAGATCGCCGCCGACAGTCTTGGCCTGCCGATCGAGAAGATCGAGTTCCGGTCCGGCAATTCGACCCTGCCCGATGGCGGTATCGCGGGCGGTTCGGGGCATACGGCGACAGCGGGCAGCGCCCTGGATGCATCGGGGCGCGACGTGATCCGCCAGCTTGGCAGCATGGCGGCGGCCGATCCCGCCTCGCCGCTGCACGGCGCGGACAACGCGACCTTCCAGGCCCGCGACGGCCGGATCGAGGTCGAGGGCGACCCCGCGCGCGGCGAGGATCTGGCCGCCATCCTGCACCGAGCGGGACTTGAGCAACTGGAAGGCCAGGGCAGCGCCTTTCGCAAGCCGGAAGATGCCGAAAACCGTGCCATGAACGCACATGGCGCCGTCTTCGCCGAGGTGAAGATCGATCCCGACCTGTGCCAGATGCGCGTGACCCGTCTGGTCGGCGCCTTCGCGGCGGGACGGATCATCAATCCGCGTCTCGCCGAAAGCCAGCTGATGGGCGGCATGATCTGGGGCGTCTCGTTCGCGCTGCACGAAAAGGCGCAGCACGATCCCCGCACCGGACGGATCATGAACGCCGATTTCGCCGGCTATCACATACCGGTGAACGCCGATATCCGCGATCTGGAGGTGATCACCATCCACGAGGATGATCCCTATGTGAACGCGCTTGGCATCAAGGGCGTGGGCGAGATCGGCATCACCGGAACCGTCGGCGCCATCGCCAATGCCATCCGGCATGCGACAGGACGGCGGATCAGGCATTTCCCGATCCGGATCGAGGATCTTCTCTGAACCATGCCC
>NZ_DHXG01000055.1:0-10790 GCF_002413585.1 Paracoccus sp. UBA5162 | reverse complement strand
CCATGCCCGGGCCCTGTCGGGCGCCCCGCCGCCGTCCCTCATCGCCCGTTCGATCCCGCTGCGCGCGCCCCTTCTGGTCAATACGCGGATCGGTCCGGCGGCCCGGGCCAACGAATCGCTATTCGGCCAGCGACCTCATCTCGGCGGCAAGATCGGCCTTGCCCTCGAACCCGATACCCGGAAGGTCCGGCATGGTGATGTGGCCATCCTCGACGGCGACGCCGTCGGGAAAGCCGCCATAGGGCTGAAACAGGTCGGGATAGCTTTCATTGCCGCCCAGACCAAGGCCCGCCGCGATGTTCAGCGACATCTGATGGCCGCCATGCGGAATGCAGCGTCTGGGCGACCAGCCGAACTGGCGCAGCACATCAAGCGTCCGCAGATATTCGACAAGCCCGTAGGACAGAGCGCAGTCGAATTGCAAAAAGTCGCGGTCCGGGCGCATCCCGCCATAGCGCAAGAGGTTGCGGGCATCCTGATGCGAGAACAGGTTCTCGCCCGTGGCCATCGGCGGATCGTAGAATTCCGACATCGCGGCCTGAAGCGCGAAATCCAGCGGATCGCCGATTTCCTCGTACCAGAACAGCGGGTAATCACGCAGCATCTTCGCATAGGCAATGCCGGTTTCCAGATCGAAACGGCCATTGGCATCGACCGCCAGTTGCGCCTGCGAGCCGATCTCGTCCAGGACGGCCTCGATCCGGGCACGGTCCTCGTCGATCGGGGCACCGCCGATCTTCATCTTCACGACGGTATAGCCCCGATCCAGGTAGCTGCGCATCTCGGCCCGCAAGGCGCCGTTGTCCTTGCCGGGATAATAGTAGCCACCGGCGGCATAGACGAAGACCCGCGGATCGGCCTTGCGGTCATGCATCCGGGCCAGCAGGCGGAACAGCGGCTTGCCGGCGATCTTGGCCACCGCGTCCCAGACCGCCATGTCGATCGTGCCCACCGCGACCGATCTTTCGCCATGCCCGCCCGGCTTTTCATTGCCCATCATCGCCGCCCAGATCCGATGCGGATCCAGGTTGTCGCCGGCCTCGTTCATCAGGCTTTCGGGCGCGGCCTCCAGGATCCGGTCGCGGAAACGTTCCCGGATAAGCCCGCCCTGACCGTATCGGCCGTTCGAATTGAACCCGTATCCCACGACCCGGCGGCCGTCGCGGACCACATCTGTCACGACGGCGACCAGACTGATCGTCATCTTGCTGAAATCGATATAGGCGTTGCGGATCGGCGATGCGATCGGCCTGGTCGTTTCGCGAATGTCGATGATGCGCATGGCTGAACCTCCCTGCTTCTGCCGGCATTGCACCGCCTTACGATGTCGCGGCGATCCTGGCCACGGCCAATCGCGGCCCCGGGTCCCGGTCCGCGGGATTTCGAACCGCCAAGCGCGGCATCGCCCCGGCGCCTATGGAAGCTGGAGGCGGGACGATTGCTCGCGGATGCGGTCGCGCAGGATGTCGATGAACATGCGCACCTTTGCCGAAAGGTTCAGCCGTTCGGGATAGACGGCGAAGATATCCGCCCGCATCGCGTGGCGCGGCAACACCACCTCCAGCCGCCCTGCCCTGACATGGCGCGCGATGTCCCATTCGGAGCGCAGCATGATGCCATGCCCGCCCAGAACCCAGGAGACGGCGATTTCTCCGTCATTGGTCGAAAGCCCGCTTCTTATGCGCACGCTGTCATCGTCGCCGAAGCGCCACACGTCATAGGCCGCGTGTTCCTGCCGCAGAGCGATGCAGGCGTGATCTTCCAGATCGGACAGCCGTTTCGGCCTGCCATGCGCACGCAGGTATTCCGGCGAGGCGATCAGGACACGGCGGTTGCGCAGCAGCAGCGCCATCACATTGCGCGTCGCGGTTGGCTCGCCGAACTTGATCTGCAGGTCGAATCCGTCCTCGACAAGATTTGCAGGCGCATCGGTCAGCACCAGTTGCGCCTGGACATCGGGAAAGCGCGCCGCAAAGACCGCAAGCGCGGGCGCGACATGTTCGCGGCCGAACTGGAAGGTGGCGTTGACCCGCAGCGGCCCCTGCGGCGCGGCCCGCGTGGCCGATATCGCGTCTTCGGCCAAGGCGATCCGGCCCAGGATGTCCCGCGAGGCGCGCAGATAGGCTTCGCCCTCCGAGGTCAGGCCAAGACGCCGCGTGGTGCGATTGACCAGCCGCACGCCCAGCCGGTTCTCCAGACGGGCCAGCCTGCGGCTGACCGCGGATGCCGTCAGCCCCAGATCCAGCGCCGCCTCGGACAAGGTGCTGCGCTGCGCCACGACGGCGAAGAAATGCATGTCCGTCACGGCCGGCATGGTCATCCCATCTGTTCCCTCAAATCAATAATGATGTGAATAACCGGAATTTCCCAGCCCCCGTTTCATCGACTACAGTTTCCGTAGGGTCTGAGAGGACAGGCCCGACGAATCCGGGACCCGATCGGGGAAAGTCCCACGAACCACGGCGGGATTCCGGCCGCCCGAAGGCGTTGGATCGTCTTCGGGTCAATCTGTCAGGGAGGAAACCATGAAGATCAGAACGCTATTCGCCGCGACCGCCACCTTGGCCGCACTGGCGGCATGGCCTGTCGCGTCGCAATCGACGGCCGATTTTCCGACCAAGGCGATGACCTATATCATCCCCTTCGATGCCGGCGGAGAATCCGATATCTCGGCGCGCTTCCAGCAATCGGTGTGGAAGAAATATACCGGTCAGGACGTGATCATCCAGTATCAGCCCGGTGCCGGCGGCGCGCAGGCCTGGTCGCAGCTCAACGACATCGCCGGCGACGGCTATACGATCATGGGCATCAACCTGCCCCACACGATCCTGCAACCCATGGAAGGCAATGTCGGATATACCACCGACGACCTGACGCCGGTGAATTATTTCCACTATACGCCGAACGCCATCCTGGTGCCGGCAGACAGCGAATTCAAGACGCTTCAGGATCTGATCGACTATGCCAAGAGCAATCCGGGGATGGTGACATTCGCGGGCTCGGGCTCGAAATCGGCCAACAATCTGGCGCAGGCGCAATTCGACGCGGCGGCGGGCACGACGACGACCTATGTGCCGTTCTCGGGCACCGGTCCGTCGATCACGGCGGTTCTGGGCAAGCAGACGACGGCGGGCTTCAATTATGCCACTTCTGCGATCGCGCAGGGCGACGCGCTGCGGATCCTGGCGGTCGCGGCGGAAGAACGGATGCCCGCCTTCCCCGATGTTCCGACCTTCAAGGAACTGGGGCTCGACCTTGTCGGAGGCGCCTATCGCGGTGTCGCGGTTCCGGCCTCGACGCCCGAGGATCTCCGTCAGCGCATCTCCGACATCGTGTCCGAGATCAATGCCGATCCGGACTTCGTCAAGAAGATGGAGGATGGCGGTTTCGTGCTGACCGACTTCACCTATGACAAGATGCCCGAATTCATTGCCCGGATGAAAGAGGAATACGCAACCAGCGCCAAGGCTCTGGGCATCGGCCAGTAAGAGGCCCGGTGAATGGAACTGCTTGGCTATTTTCTGGACGCGCTGACGCCGCTGAACCTGGCACTGGCGCTGGTGGGCGTCGTGCTGGGAACCGTCATCGGTGCGCTGCCGGGCCTGTCGGCCACGATGGCGGTCGCGGTCCTGGTTCCGTTCACCTTCTCGATGGATCCCGCGTCCGGTCTGATCGCGCTTGGCGCGATCTATACCGGCGCCATCTATGGCGGGGCCTTCGCCGCGATCCTGGTCAATACGCCCGGCACGCCCTCGTCGATCGCGACCACCTTTGACGGCTATCCGATGGCGCGGCGCGGCGATGGCGGGCTGGCGGTGACGCTGGCGACGCTGGCCTCGGTCTGCGGCGGGATCGTCGGGGCGCTGGCGCTGCTGTTTCTGGCGCCGCCGCTGGCGCGCGTCGCGCTGGCCTTCGGGCCGCCGGAATATTTCTGGCTGGCGATCTTCGGTCTGACACTGATCGCGGCGCTGTCGGTCGGCAACACGCTGAAGGGTCTGATCGGCGCCTGTCTGGGTCTGCTTCTGTCGATGGTCGGCGTCGCCGTGGTCGGCGGGGATGTGCGGCTGACCGGCGGGCTGCCGGCCTTTCTGGGCGGAATCGATGTCGTCTCGGCCCTGATCGGGTTGTATTGCGTTCCGGTGATCCTGGATCTGGTCGCCACCCGCGCCGCGCATCTGAAGGTGGAACTGGATGATCGCGGCTACCGGCTGCGCGAGGCTTTCGGCATCGCCTGGGCGTCGAAATTCAACGTGGCGCGGTCTTCGGTGATCGGCACGGTCGTGGGCATTCTTCCGGGCGCGGGCGGATCCATTGCGGGGCTGGTCAGCTATACCGAGGCCCGGCGCGCCTCGACCCGATCGGCCAATTTCGGCAAGGGCGAACCCGATGGCGTGATCGCGACCGAGGCGGCCAACAACGCCACCGTCGGAGGCGGTTTCATCCCGACCCTGGTGCTGGGAATTCCGGGCACCCCGCCCGATGCGATCATCCTTGGCGCGCTGCTGGTCCAGGGGATCAAGATCGGCCCGCAGCTTTTCACCAGCGAAGCCAATATCGTCTATACCTTCATCTACGGCCTGCTGATCGCGACGATCCTGATGCTGCCGGCGGGCCTGCTGATCGGTCGCTATGCCTATCGTTCGATCATCGCCTTTCCGAAGTCGCTGCTGGTGCCGACCATCGCCTTCCTGACGGTCGTCGGCTCGTTCGCGATCAACTCGAACGTTCTCGATGTCCAGATGATGTTCGTGCTGGGAATCGTCGGCTGGGTGCTGAACCGCTACGGTTTCCAGCCCTCGCCCATCGTGCTGGGTCTGGTTCTGGGCCAGATCGCGGAACAGGGCTTCGTGCAGACCTACCTGATCGGCAACGCCACCGGAAATCTGTTGGGCATGTATTTCGGCCGTCCCATCAGCATCGGCATCATCCTCGCCGCGCTGCTGTCGCTGGGCTATCCGTTCTATGCCGAATGGCGGATGAAGAAAAAGCCCCGCCAGCCGCTGACCGAGATCGCGATGCAGGCCGAAAGCCATCCGGTTCGCACGGACAGGGCGCCGCAGGATGGCCCGCGCACGACCGACCGGGGCGCGTTGATCGCGGGCGCGGCCTTCGTGGCCCTGGGCGCGGTGGCGCTGGCCAACACGACCGGGCTCAGCCCGATGGGGTCGGTCTTTCCGCGCGCCATCTCGATCCTGCTGATTCTTCTGTCGGCGGGGTTGATGGTCCTGTCCGTGACCGGCCGGGGCGTGCGCGCCTCGCCGCCCGAGGCGGCCGAGACATCGCGGCGAAGATTGTTGCTGGGCGCGGTCTTCGGGCTTTGGGTCTTCGTCATGCCGTATCTGGGTTTCGCCGTCACCGGGCTGGCCGCCTTTCTGGGAATGATGGTGATTGCCGAACATGACAGCACAAGCCGCCTGGTGTGGCTGCGCCGCGTGCTGATCGCCCTTGGCGTGGTCGGCCTGTTCTGGCTGCTGATGGCGCGGGTGCTGCTGCTTCGGATGCCGGCGGGACTGTATTTCTGATTCGTCCGAAACACGAACCATGAGGCTTAGATGAACACGAATCATGCGCGAATAGCGGTGATCCCCGGAGATGGCATCGGCAAGGAGGTCATGCCCGAAGGTGTCCGTGTGCTGCAGGCCGCGGCGGCCCGCTATGGTCTCAGCTTCCAGTTCGAGGATTTCGACTTCTCGTCCTGCGACTACTACGACAAGCACGGCCAGATGATGCCCGATGACTGGAAGGACCGGATCGGCGGACATGACGCGCTGTTCTTCGGCGCGGTGGGGATGCCGGATCGGGTGCCCGACCACGTTTCGCTGTGGGGGTCGCTGATCCAGTTCCGACGCGAATTCGACCAGTATGTCAGCCTTCGCCCGGCACGTCTGATGCCCGGCGTCACCTCGCCGCTGGCGGGACGGAAGGCGGGCGAAATCGACATGATGGTCGTGCGCGAGAACACCGAGGGCGAATATTCGGCCGTCGGCGGCAGGATGTTTCCGGGCACCGACCGGGAAATCGTGATGCAGGAGACGGTGATGACGCGCACCGGCGTGGATCGCATCCTGCGCTTTGCCTTCGATCTGGCCGAAAGGCGCGGCGGGCGGCTGACCTCGGCCACCAAATCGAACGGCATCGCGATCACCATGCCCTATTGGGACGAACGGGTGGCCGAAATGGCAAAGTCCTATCCCGCAGTCAGCGTGGACAAGTATCACATCGATATCCTGACCGCGATGTTCGTGCTGCATCCCGACCGTTTCGACGTCGTGGTGGCGTCGAACCTGTTCGGCGACATCCTGTCCGATCTGGGTCCGGCCTGCACCGGCACCATCGGCATCGCGCCCTCGGCCAACATCAACCCCGAACGCAGGTTCCCGTCGCTGTTCGAACCGGTCCACGGATCGGCGCCCGATATCGCCGGACAGGGTATCGCCAATCCGGTCGGTCAGATCTGGGCCGGCGCGATGATGCTGGACCACCTGGGCCAGGCCGAAGCCGCCGCGCAGATCGTCGCCGCGATCGAGCGTGTGCTGGCCGAACCGGCGCTGCGCACGCGCGACCTGGGCGGGACCGCCGATACCAAGACCTGCGGCGCGGCGATCGCCGACGCACTGGCCTGACGGGATGACGGAGCGGAAGATGAAGACCTACAGGATCGCATCCATTCCCGCCGACGGGATCGGCCCCGAAGTGATCGCCGCCGGCCTTCAGGCGCTGGAGACGCTGGCCCGGCGCGACGGCGGGTTCGATCTGGACGTGACCGAATTCGACTGGAGTTCGGCGCGCTACAAGGAAACCGGCGCGCTGATGCCCGAGGATGGCCCCGAACAGCTGAAGGCTTTCGATGCGATCTTCTTCGGTGCGGTCGGTGCGCCCGACGTGCCCGATCATATCACGCTGTGGGGGTTGCGCCTGCCGATCTGTCAGGGCTTTGACCAATATGCCAATGTCCGGCCGACCAGGATCCTGCCGGGCATCCAGACGCCCCTGGCCGGCGTGACGGCGGACGATCTGGACTGGGTGATCGTGCGCGAGAATTCCGAGGGCGAATATTCCGGCCATGGCGGCCGTGCCCACAGGGGAATGCCCGAGGAGGTTGGCACCGAGGTTGCGATCTTTACACGCGCGGCGGTCACCCGGATCATGCGCTATGCCTTTGCGCTGGCCCGCTCGCGGCCGCGCAAGCTGCTGACGGTGGTGACGAAATCGAACGCGCAGCGTTTCGGCATGGTGATGTGGGACGAGATCGCGGCCGAGATCGCCGTCGAATTTCCCGATGTAGGCTGGGACCGGATGCTGGTCGATGCGATGACCGTGCGCATGGTCAGGAACCCGCGCAGCCTGGACACGATCGTGGCGACCAATCTTCACGCCGACATCCTGTCCGATCTGGCCGGGGCGCTTGCCGGCAGTCTGGGCGTGGCACCGACTGCCAATATCAACCCCGAGCGGCGCTTTCCCTCGATGTTCGAACCCATCCACGGCTCGGCCTTCGACATCGCCGGCAAGGGCATCGCCAATCCGGTCGCGACCTTCTGGACGGCCGCGCAGATGCTGGAACATCTGGGCGAGGCCGGGGCCGCCGCGCGGCTGATGCGCGCGGTGGAAAAGGTTTGCGCTGACGGGGTGATGACCCCCGATGTCGGCGGCAGCGCAACGACGCAGCAGGTGACCGACGCCCTCTGCGACGCCATCCGCGGCGACAACATCTAGCCGGAAACGGCGGCGACGGCCTGCCGCCGTGACCGCACGGCTAAAGATCCTTGACCAGCCGCAAGGCGTCGTAGATCGCGGCGTGAGTGTTGCGCGAGGCCACCGCATCGCCGATGCGGAACAGCCGGAACCGGCCTGCGGGGTTCGGGGCCAGGTCTTGCGGCGCGCCGGTGCTCAGCGCCTCGTAATCCACCTCTCCGAGATTGCAGGACAGCGGCTTCAGCGCGAAATAGAGATCGTCCAGCGGGCGGGTTCCGTGATTGACGACGACCTGATCGACCATCCGGTCGCGCGTCATGTCGCCGTAATCGCTGCCCAGGATGGCGCGCAGCATGTTCCCCACGCGCACAACCGAGGTCAGCCGCCAGGTGACCGTAAAGGTCGCATCGCGCCGCTGGAGGCTGCGCATATAGGGAACCAGGTTCATCGCCATCACCTCGGGTGCGAAGCTGCGGTCGGGGGTGACGATCTCGACAGATGCACCGGTCGCCGCGATCAGATCGGCCGCCTGCAAGCCGGGATGATCGCCCGCATCGTCATAGACCAGCACATTGCTTCCGGGTTTCACATCGCCCGACAGGATGTCCCAGGCAGAACAGACCAGATCATTGCCGGCGGACAGAACCTCGCTATGGGGCAGGCCGCCGGTGGCGATGATCACGGCCTCCGGGTCGGTTGCCATGACCGCCTGGTCATCGGCCAGGGTGTTGAAGTGGAACCGCACGCCGGCCTTCTCGCATTGCGCCATCCGCCAGTCGATGATCGAGATCATCTCGCGCCGCCGCTCTTGCCGGGCGGTCAGCCGGATCTGCCCGCCCGGCCGGTCGGCCGCCTCGAAGACCGCGACCGCGTGGCCGCGCGCGGCGGCGACGCGGGCAGCCTCCATGCCGGCGGGTCCGGCGCCGACGATGGTGATCCGGCGCTTGTCTTTCGCCCGGGGGACCACATGCGGCATGGTCAGTTCACGGCCGGTGGCCGGGTTGTGAATGCAGAAGGCCATGCCGCCCTGATAGATCCGGTCAAGACAGTAATTGGCGCCGACACACGGACGGATGTCGTCCTCGCGCCCCTCGATCACCTTGCGGACCAGATGCGGGTCGGCCATGTGCGCCCGGGTCATGCCGACCATGTCCAGCTTGCCCGACGCGATCGCATGGCGCGCCGTCGCCACATCGGGGATCCTGGCGGCGTGGAAGGTGGGAAACTGCGTCGCGGCCCGAATCTCGCCGGCGAAATCCAGATGCGGCGCGCTGCGCATCCCCTGGATCGGGATCACGTCGGTCAGGCCGGGATCGGTGTCGATATGGCCGCGGATGACGTTCAGGAAATCGACCAGACCGCTGTCCTTCAGCTTGCGCGAAACCTCCAGCCCCTCGGCCTTGCCCATGCCGCCCGGCAAATCCTGGTCGCCGGTATAGCGCAGCCCGACGATGAAATCCGTCCCGCAGCGATCGCGGACCGCCCGGATCACATCGAAGGCAAAGCGCAGCCGGTTGTCCAGATTGCCGCCAAAAGGCGCTTCCAGATCGTTGGTCAGCGGCGACCAGAATTGTTCCAGCAGGTGGCCATAGGCCTCCAGTTCGACGCCATCGACGCCCGCCGCCTTCATGCGTTCGGCCGCATCCGCAAAATCGCCGATCACACGGGCCATGTCCCAGTCTTCCAACCGCTTCGGAAAGGCGCGATGGGCGGCTTCACGTTCATGGCTGGGTGCCAGGACGGGCAACCAGTCGCCCGTGTCCCAGCGGGTGCGACGGCCCAGATGGGTCAGCTGGATCATCACCGCCGCACCGTGATCGTGACATTCATCGACCAACTGCTTCATCCAGCCGACGACCTCGTCCTTCCAGACGAGGATATTGTTGAAGGCCGGCGGGCTGTCGCGCGAGACCGAGGCAGAACCCGCCGTCATCGTCAGCGCCACCCCCGCCTTCGCGCGCTCGACATGATAGGCGCGGTAGCGGGCCTTGGGCATTCCGTCCTCGGGATAGGCCGGTTCGTGGCTGGTGATCATGATCCGGTTGCGAAGCGTCAGGTGCTTCAGCTGATAGGGCCGCAAGAGGGGATCGTTCGACATCGTCCTGCCTTCCTCCGGATGGAAAATCCGGGTGCAAGTTCGCAAAATTGTTCATGAGTGTCAATTTTGAATTCACTTATGGACATTGCGACAACATGAAAGAACAATTTCTTGATGCCCGCCGCGATAACGCTTACAGCTTGATGCCATGAAACAGGCTGCCCCCCCCGACAAAGGATGGCGCGGCTCTCGCCAGGGCTGGCTGGATGCGGCCTATGAGGCGCTGATCGAGGGCGGCATCGATGCCGTCAAGATCCAGCCCCTCGCCAGACGGCTGGGCCTGTCGCGAACCAGCTTTTACTGGTTCTTCGGTGAACGCGAGGCATTGATGTCCGCGCTGATCGCCGAGTGGGAGGCGCGGACCACCGCGCCGCTGGTCGGGGCCAGCACCGAATATGCCGAAACGCAATCCGAGGCGATGCTGAACGTGCTGGCCTGCTTCCTGACCGGCATGTTCGACGCACCACTGGAATTCGCCGTCAGAAGCTGGGCGTTGCAGGAGGCGGATATCGGCGCGCGCACGCAGGCGGCCGATACGGACCGCCTTGCCGCGCTGCGCGACCTGCTGATCCGGTGGGGTCATGCCGAACAGGGTGCCGATGTCCGGGCGCGAACGATCTATCTGACACAGATCGGCTATATCTCGATGCAGGCGCGCGAGGACCTGGATACGCGGCTGGCGCGCATTCCGACCTATGTCCGGATCTTTACCGGCCAGACGCCGACACCGCGCGAGATCGCGCGCTTCAACGCCCGCGTGCTGGCATCGGCCGATGGCAATCCGGCACCAGGCTAGGCCATCCGGAATCGGTCTTTTTCGCCATTTTCGGAAGACGGCACCTTGGTCGTTCATTCCGGCGCCATGGTCGCACCAACCGATCCCGGGATCGGTCAACAAGCGGCGCTGCCCGTTTTCGGGATCGCGTTCTTGCCGGCAAGCCCGGAATCGCGGGAACTCTCCGGCAAGCAGCGGGTAAAATCTGGTGGGCGGTGAGGG